>JBNGDQ010000265.1:0-2098 GCA_049975285.1 Thermoplasmatota archaeon | reverse complement strand
ATTGACATGCAGCTTGTCGGTGGGAGTGTCAGTACCGATGCCCACGTTGCCCTCGTTCATATTGTACATGTGTGGTTCGTTATCCCAGTTGTTCCATGCGCTAGGCTCCTGTATAGCTATAGGCTGGGTGAGACTATCATAGAGACCCGTGTCGTCGTACACGGTGAGAGTCACCGAGTGTACGCCCGAGTTAGTATATTGGTGCTGTGGATTTTGCTCGTAACTGGTGGTGGTGTCACCGAAATCCCACGTCCAGTTAACAATGGTGCCATCGAGGTCGAAGGATGCATCGGAAAAAGTGATGATTTCGTCAATGACAGGACTAAGTGGTGTGTAGGTGAACGAGGGCAGCGGCGGGATGGCCCCCCAGGGATGGGTGAGCGGATAGGTGTCTTGGACCGTGTTGGGGGGAATAAGATAGGGATTGAGAGAACTCCCGTCGACGATACGGTCTCCGCCTGCTTGGTTTTGATATACGCCTCGATAGTTGTCGTAGGCACCCTCTGTGGGCTCGTCAAAGTCGTTCCAGTAGTTGCCACCAG
Source organism: Thermoplasmatota archaeon (assembly GCA_049975285.1). Lineage (GTDB taxonomy): Archaea > Thermoplasmatota > E2 > UBA202 > DSCA01 > CAZESS01. The sequence continues at coordinate 1,556 of JBNGDQ010000265.1, read as the reverse complement.
ACGGATAGCCATTGTCCCATACTTGCGTGTAGTTGACATACAGCCACCATTGGCCAAGAGCCTCGGTTCCATCGCTGGTAAAGTTGACGTGGAATCCCATGGTTATCCCTGATTGACCAGCGAACTCAGAGATGTCGAAGGTAAACGTTTCATTGCCTCCTGGAACCTGATGTCCCGGTCCAACGGTGAAGGCGATGGGGAAGTGTTTTGCATAGCTGCCATTGTCCACGGTAAACCAGTAGGTACGGGGAGTTCCATCGTAATCAAGCCGGCATTCAACGTATACTGGGCTAGTGATAGCGGCTGATGAAAGGTCCATGGTCTTGTTGAGCCAATGGTTTTCCACCCCCGCGGTTCCCTCAGTATACCACACCCGCTCTCCTCCATAACCAAAATAGTAATACCAGTACCCGTCACCAGTGACGGGTGTCCACGTCCAGGTTCCATCCCAGAAACCATAACCAGTGTAATGGGCGGTGTAGGTACCGGAGGCGTCATAGGCCTGCTGTGTATTGTCGATAAAGCTGTTATGGTAGATATGGTGGCCGTAGGCATGCTCGTTGATATAGATGCCGTAGTCGTGATGTGCGATGGTGTTCAGGGTAATGACGTTGTTGTGGACCGGTGAATAGGACGAGCCATAGATATAGATGCCGTAGTCGTTGGTGCTTTCCAGCTGATTGCCCGTGATGAGGTTATCGTGACAGTCATATCGGAGGGAGATATCGCGATAGTAGTTGTCTGATAGAGTGTTTGAGGCGAGAGTGCAGTTGAAGGAACGGTAGTAGAGTTCCATACCAATCCAACCGCTAGCGATGGTGTTGTTGGTAGCTGCCACGTAACTTGCATAGCCGGCGTAGATACCACTATTCCATAAATTATATATGTCGTTGTCCCGGATGTCGATGTTGGTGCAGGGATATGAGTCATAATCTGATGACCAGATATGTACACCGTAGCTACAGTCATCCATGCTATTGTTTTCAATGGATAGAGAAGAGGAGCCAGCGCTGATGAATGTGCCATAGTATGTGGAATGCATGGTGTTGCAGGCAATATTGATAGTATGGCTGAAAGCGATTTCGATGCCTCCGTACCACAGGGTTGTATTGGTGACATCTATATGATCACAGTCAACCAGTATTATTTGACCAACGTTTCCCATGCCGTCGAGTGAAAGGGAGGACTGGTTGAGATAGTAGTAGAGAGAATAGCCGTTAACGTCATTGTTTTGGAATGTATGCACATAATGGCTCATTTGGTATCCATCCAGCCATATGCCGCGATTGAATGAGTTGTTTTTTAGGATGGCATCCACACATCCCCAGAGGGTGCATTCATATTGAACGGTGTTGTTTTCCATGTATAGGTCTGTATGACTGAACCACGCATAACTGTGGGAGCTATTGAGAATAGTCGCCGAGCATTGAACCCAATTAGTATCTTTAAAGGTACAATCAGTAGCAGTGACATCAGAGTATCTGGCTTCAACTGCATTCCAATTAGATATCTGAATGTTGCTCAGAAGCACATCATCTGACTCATAGATACTCATG
>JBNGDQ010000264.1:0-2098 GCA_049975285.1 Thermoplasmatota archaeon | reverse complement strand
CCCGCGGACTGAGATGCGTGACCGGGTTCATACCATCGACGTAGGAATAATTGTTACCCTCCTTTGTCTCAAACGTGTAGCTGTCGATTTCCTTGAGATTCGTCGAGCCCAGCCCGACGACCCGGTCAGCAATGCCCAGGCTGTACATCACACTCGTGGTAAAACCATCGCTGATATCAATCACTCGGGAGATGTTCCGGGGCACCCGGACTTCCTCGCCGCGCATATCAATCACCAGGCGGGTATCCTGCTCATTCACCGCGTCATCATCGGAGTCATCAAGGCAGCCCGCCAGTGCTCCCCCCAGAAAAAGCATCACAATGAAAAAATAGATCCCTTTTTTCATGTACACCTCGTTCCAGTCGCATATCAAGGAAGTGCTTTTAAAAGTATCTTTTATCCTCGCTCGTCTGTCTCGCCTGGAGCACCAGATAAAACAGGCCGGCTGCAGCTACGGCTACAATGGTCATCCGGTAGTCGCCGCTGGTGACCACGTCGAGTCGCCATTCCTGCCAGCTCAGTGGAAACAGCAGCTTCATGCCGCCCGATACGTGCCGCAGCAGCAGGTCCAGCCCGAAATGCGTCGCCACCCCGACGGCCAGCAACAGAAACGCCTGCTTCACCCGGGGAAACAGGAAGGCTACAGCGGCGGCGACCAGCAGCGCCCCGGCCGGCGTGTGCAGCGGGTCAAAAAAACCATGGGTATCAACGTGGAACAGCTCGAAGGCCAGCCGCACCTTGACCAGGTCTGGAATGAGCGCTCCGGCAACCAGCAGTGACACGTCCATCTTTGCCGCTCGCCCTGTCATCCATCCAGCCAGAGTATGCGTCAGCCAGTCAGGCATCCTTCACCCCAAAACGCCACGTTTCACGGTTGAATCGCCATCGACGCCAGAATAGATACAGAGCGAATGGTATCGCGGGTAATGACCGCAGGAAAATCAATGAATGCTTCCAGCCCTCCGTGACCATCATATCCTGCACTATCAGCGCCTCCGTGCCGTTCAGGATGCCCTGCGCTTCCACGTGGTCGCCCGGCCCGGCGCTGCTGTCATTTATCATGAGAAAAAACGTGGTGTATGGCGGCTCCGAGAGCTCGACGAGGACTCCCGCATCGGTCCGTTCGACCACTTCTCCAGACACAGTGATAATTGTCTGATTGTAGCGCTCGACGTGGTCGAGGATGTACCGCATATCCGGGTTTCGCTGGTCGTGCTCCAGAGCGCTGTAGGCCATGAGCAGCAGCAAAACAGCCACAAACACCAGCGACCACTTCATAGATATCCGGGAAACGCTCGACTGTTTATCTAGCTTTTCGCCAGCTACTTCACCGCGACCTCGTAGTCCCACCAGGATCCGCCGATATAGTCTTTGACCATGATATCGCCGATGTCGTCCACTGGTCCGTCTATCTCGGCGATGAGGATGCCGCCGTTGCCCTGGGTGCGGTAGCGCCGCGAGGTGAACAGGGTCAGGCATCGCCCGCCATATATAGCGGTGCCCAGCGTGCTCGCGTCATGACCCTTGATGAACACCTCGGCGTCGATGCCATCCAGGAAATCATGGAGCTCCTGCTCGCTGTATGGATTACCTGCACCGCGATTCGTATGCGCCATCGTGGGGTCACTCCAGGTCAGGGCTTCCACCACTGCAGGGTCGTTCTTGCCGACGTGACGGAGCATCGCTGTATCATGGTGCTTGAGTATACCGCCGTGCGCCGCAAAAACATTGTTACTGAGCAGCATGAGCGGCATCTCCCGGAAGGCGTCGACGTATGCCCGATATAATCCCGGGTATGCTGTCTCGGTCTCCCGGTCGAACTCGTACGGCGCGACGGGCAGCAGGTGATGAGCCTCATGGTTGCCCTTCAACAGATGCACCCGGCGGGGCATATCGCGTTTCACGCCGAGGAGATACGTCATGGTGGGCACCGAGGAGCCGACGTCATCGGGCGCCCGGTCGATGTAGTCCCCGAGGAAGACGAGATGGTCGCGACTGCTATCAAGAAAACGCTGGACGACAGCCTGCACGGTATAAAAGTCGCCGTGGACGTCACCGGCCAGCATCAACGTGCCGGAGAGCTCGAGAAACGCGGGTT
>JBNGDQ010000263.1:0-2109 GCA_049975285.1 Thermoplasmatota archaeon | reverse complement strand
ATAGGCAATAATTTGCGGATGCATTTCGTCGTCGGTCGGGTTGGCCGCAACAGTGCTCACATCCCAGGTGGTGCCGCCGTCATGGGAGTAGTAGCATATCACGTCCTGTTTTCCCGGTATGGTGATATCTGCCTCCATCACAATGTAGACATGGCCGTTTTTCGCTGCGACATCGGGGCGTACGGTGTCCTCTGTTCCGCCGAGGTAAAACCAGTTGACGACCCAGTTCTCCTCCCACCAGTCATGGACATCGGCGATAGCCAGCAAGATGTCCCTGCCCTTTTCAGGGGTACTGCTGTTGAACTGGTCCCAGGCTGCGTACATGACCCCGTTGCTTCTGTCGATGTCCACGCACGCGTGGGCGCAATTCTCATATCCCGGCCACCACCAGCCCCAACCGCTGTTTTCATCAGTGTAGGACGGGAAGTTGAATACCGGGATATGTTCTGTTGTCTCGCCCTCATAATCACTCCCTCCGGTGGTCACCGTGACCCCGTACCACCATGTGGCGTCCCCCACATCGTCATAGCCCGCAATATCTGAGCTCTCCCTGTCTCGCTGCTGATAACTGGTCCAGTCCCAATACACGAGCTCCCATGTGGCCGGATCTGCGGGATCCGTTACCTTCAGAAGATACTGCGCCGAGCCTTCGTAGTCGCTCGGGTCCGGCGTGAAGGTACCCACAAACGAGGTGCCGTCCCTCCAGTAATCGAGTGCCGGGAAGTTCTGGATGCCTTCAAGAGTATAGGAACCCACACTGTCCCATGTCGCCCCTTCCGTATTCGAATGCACAAAGGCTATATCCTGCTCGAACAAGCTGGCCTTTGAGGTATACGCCCCGAACAGCGAGTTCGTTTCCCCCGCCGCAAGGGCTGGTTCCAGTTCCTCGAGTTCCGATGTCGCCACCGGAATGTTCATTGGTATTTGAGGGGGTGTCAGCTCGATGGGTTTCCTGTGCATCTGCGTGGCGAAAGGAAATGAAACACTGCGAGAGGGAAGGGGCGTTATACCGCCGGATACGTCCATCTCCGTTCCTTTCGACACAGGTGCATGTTCCCCAATAATGCCATACGCCGGCAGCAGCAGCCAGGACGCACTCGCGAGTGCCACCAGCACGGTTAATTTTTTCATGTTCGCCTCCAGTATTGAATCGACGAGGGCTATATAATAATTGGCAAGTTGATGTTTTGTTAAGTTTGCATGCAACTAGACTAGGGTTTTGCACACGGGGTTATCGTAAACCAACACATCTATCAGTACCGGGTCATCAGCGTTGAACGGTAAGGTTGACGTCGAATGAAAAAACCACACTTGGAGTTCAAGTTCTTTCTCACATTGAAAACCATCCAAATTTTTTAAAAACAAGGAAAAATAGGGACCCGCTAGCCTTCCCCGTGCCAGTCCGATGCCAAGGTCACGGCGACGAACAGACCCATGCCCTGCGTGACGGGGAAGTCATTCTCCGGCGGGCTGCTGGCAGTCACAATCTTTGCGAGAGCGTTTTCCGCGTCGTACCAGTAGACCACCGAGCAGTCGGTGATATTCTGCAAGATGCTCTTTGCTGTGGTGCTGTAGTCGTGGTACCAGCCCAGCATGTTCCAGCCGGGGTAGAGGTGGATGGAGACGTTGGTGATGGGCACACCGGTCACGTTGAATGTCGAATTTGAGGAAACGGCAACGAAATACCCCACACCGTCCCGCAGTGGAAAGTCGTTTTCCGGCGGGCTGCTTGCCGTAACAATGCGGGGTGTTGCATTTGCAGCATCGTAACTGTAGACAACAGTACAATTTTCAACTGATGCCAGAAGGCCTTTTGCGGTGTAGTTATGTTCCACAGGAAACGTAACGATATTCCAACCCGGTGAAAAAACCATATCAATACAAATTTCAGACCCGTTATTTGCTATTTTTATGAGCCATGCATCGTGTACGCCTGCGCCGTATGAGAGCGTATGACCTGCCACGATATACCCCCCGTCGGTTGTCTGCTGAACGGAGTAGCCGACATCAGAGGACGTTCCACCGTACGTGCTGTTCGATTCTTCGTTCCCCAAGGTATCGGTTTTGATAAGCCAAACGTCATCTCCGCCCGCAACGTAGGAGAGGGTG
>JBNGDQ010000262.1:0-2118 GCA_049975285.1 Thermoplasmatota archaeon | reverse complement strand
GAGGTATTGTACGGCATGCTGACCAGGGTCTCGACGCCGCCGAGGCTCGTCGCCTCCCGTGCCACCCTAAGCTTGCGCATGAACCGGATGCCGTCCTCGTCGCTGCCATGGATGCGGAAGGAGACCATGCCTCCGTAGCCCTGCAGCATCTCGCCAGCGAGGGCATGCTGGGGATGCGATGTCAGGCCGGGATACCAGACCCGTTCAACCGTGTCATGTTCTTCCAGGAAGCGGGCGACCTGCATGGCGTTGCTGTTATGCGCCTGCATCCGCAGGTGCAGTGTCTTCAGGCTGCGGAGCAATAGATATGCCGCATGCGGGTCAAGGCAGCCGCCGTACCGGGTCATCGTCCCCCATATGTCGTCGCAGGTCTCCTGCGAGGCAATGATCATACCTCCGATGAGGTCTGAGTGTCCACCGATGTACTTCGACGTGCTGTGTATGACGACGTCGGCGCCCAGGCGGAGAGGCTGCTGGTTGATGGGCGACGCGAAGGTTGCATCGATGACCAATGGCAGCCCGTGGTCATGGGCAACCGAGGCCATGGCGGGTACGTCGACCACGTTGAGCAGGGGATTGGTCACCGATTCGAAGAACAGCAGGGCGGTGTCATCAGTGACCGCTGCAGCTACCTCATCGGGCGACGTGCAGCCAACATAGTGGATGGTCACACCGAGCATGCGGAGCTCTTTTTCGATGAAGGAAAACGTGCCCCCGTAGAGATCGCGGCTGGTCACCAATGCATCGCCCTCCCCCAAAAAGGAGAGCATCGTCGCCGACACAGCAGCCATGCCCGAGGCCGTCGCAATGGCGCTCTCTCCCTCCTCCAGCCGAGCCATTTTGTGCTCCAGGGCGGCCACGGTGGGATTCCGCCATCGGCTGTAGACGTAGCTGCGGCGTCCCTCCCCGGCTGCAATGCAATCGTATTTGTCGTCGTCGAGGTGATAGGTGGAGGAGAAATAGGCGGGCACGTTGACCGGGCGGGATGGCTCATCTGTCTCTTCGGTCACGCAGAGGGTTTCCCGTTTCATGGAGACATATCGTCCATGGCTTTATGGCATTTGCGGGAACAAAACACTTTAAACCGCCCGTATATCATACTCCATGATTCTCTCCGACGCGGACATCGTCCGGGCCCGGCAGCGCGGCGACCTGTCCATTGAGCCCTTCGACGAGGCGCAGCTGACACCGAATGGCTATGATCTCTCCATCCAGGAGATCCTGGTTGACGGGGATACCACGCGGCAGGCCACGATACCGCCGATGACCTGGTTCGCCGTCGCTACCCGAGAATACCTCCGGCTGCCGCATCACGCGGCGCAGCTCTGGATTCGCTCCAGCTACGCCCGCCGGGGCGTCCTGGCCTCCTTCGGCAAAGTCGACGTCGGGTTCGAGGGCACTCTCACGCTCGCCTGTTTCAACACCCATCAAGGTCTCGAGCTCCATCGGGGGGACACGGTCTGCCAGATCGTCTTCGAGGAGATGGCATCTCCACCGCGGCAGCGCTACGCGGGAAAATATAAAGGACAGCAGAACATTACACTTGGATAGCATGAATCACAAGGTGCGGGATCTGTTGCAGCCGGACACGGGTATCTGTCCGGAGTGCGCGGATGAGCTCCTGGATGAGATGCGGTGTGGACGCTGCGACCGGCAGCTCTACGGCTACGAGGGACAGGTCTACGAGTGTCCCCTGTGCGGCCATTTTTATTGCACGGAGTGCTGGCACCAGATGGAGGGTGGACAGCGGCACGTGGGCACCGTCAAGCGATGGTTCACCAACCGGCATTATGGCTTCGTCAGCGTGTCGACGCTCGATGAAGATGTCTTCCTGCACCTCGACGACCTTGACTTTACGCCGAGTGAGGGACAGCAGCTCAGCTTCGATGTCGAGGAGACCCGGAAGGGCTCGAGAGCCCGAAACGTGAAAAGAGAAGCAGGCGGGGATTAACCGCGCTGCTCGATGTGCTCAAGGATGCCGAGCAGGTAATCCCAGAATTTTTGCACCGTCGAGATGTAGACGACTTCGTCGGGGCTATGGGGATGCTCTATCTGCGGTCCAATGGAGATGGTCTCCATCTGGCCCATGATGCTCTTGATAACCCCGGGCTCCAGCCC
>JBNGDQ010000261.1:0-2122 GCA_049975285.1 Thermoplasmatota archaeon | reverse complement strand
AACCAGAGCTCGCAGTCGTTTTCATCCAGGCTGCCATCCTCCGCCCCGGATACATGCCCCAGCCCGTTCCGGTCACCCAATCGATCGTCACCACTCCATCGACCCGTCCGGAGTGAATACGTAAGCTGCAGGAGCTGGCCTCGACCCGTTCCCTGCCCCGGGCTGATGTCTGCATCTATCTGCTCGTCGCCCACGATTTCATAGAGACGCACCGTGATGGTCACGTTTTCCTGCCCGTCATCCACGTCCTGAACATGCCGCCATCGCGGGTAGGTATCAATACCCCCATAGGGGCCAATCCCCTCGATGGTTTTCCCACCGATAGTGATATCCAACCCGTAGAGCGGCGCCGCACCCCGATCGACATCCAGGGCTCTGATACGGTCAATACGGAAGATGACCTCCAGGTCGACCATGGGATCCCAGTCACTGATAACCTCTTTTGCTTCAGCGCCGTCCCCGCCGCCACCCTGGAGATAGATAAAGGTGGCCGCTGCCACGATAACGACGAAAAAGATGAAGGCCAGGTAGAGGTATCTCCGCCGGTCCATGCCCTACAACTCCCCAGTGGTATTAATGATTTATTATTTGTACTCGCGGGAAATAATACTCTATTTTCGGTGTATTATTTCCACTCATCCATAGGCTATTGTTTCATCACGATTGGTCTTTGTCGCAGTATCTTCGAACATCTTCAGCATGGAGTTCATGGTTTTGCGGTCAATATCTCCGTCGAGATATTTCTTCACGATGAGTTTTTCGTAGTCGTCATCGGGTATGCCGGGTGTGGTCTGTGTTGGCTTGCATACTGGCTCTGGTTCTTGTTCCTCGAAGACGTCATCGTAGACCTGTCGTTGTCGTGCTGATACCGATTGGACGTAACCCAGTAGGATTTTTGCATCGCGATGTCGGCTTTGTGGTTGGATGTCCTTCACTCCGTAGCCGTGTTCCGCCATATGCGTGATGCAGGAGATGCGGAACTTGTGTGGATACACGTTTTCCTCAATGCCTGCCTCTGCCGCATATGTCTTCACTAATTTGCCTAGCATTGAACTGCTGATTCGGGTTCTGTTTGTCGTTACGAATAAGGCGTTTTCGTGTCCCTCGCGTGGCTGGGGTCTGTGTTTAAGGTATCGTTTAATGGCATCGGCGCATCGTTTGGTGATGTTTACGATGCCGTAGTCGTTGCCCTTTGGGTGCCGTATAACGATACGTTTTGCTTCGAAGTCAACGTCGCAGAGGTCGAGGTTGCGGAGTTCCTTGCTTCGGAGACATCCGTAATAGATGGTGGCGATGACCGCATGTGCTAATGGATTAGTGTCTGCTGCCTTGAGTATGGCCTCTATTTGGTCTTGGGTAAGTGTGGTCTTGTCTCGTTTGGGTGGTACCATTGGCGCCATCTTCACGGTTACGTCCTTGCAGAGGAAGTGCATCAGCAGTTTTCGGAGGTTCGCTGTTATGGGGACCAGAGTGTTTGCGCTGTAGTGCTCCTTTAGTTCTCTGACATAACGGTTTACGATCGATTGGTTTACATTGTCAATGGTGTGGTCGTGGTCGTTGAGCCAGTTAAGGAACTCCTTTGTGTGTTGCAGCATTTGGTCTACAGTGATACGTTTGTTGCCACGTTCCGCTATCATCCAGTTCTCGTAGTCTTCTAGTAGTTGGGGTACTGTATCTCTCTTGCGTGCTTTGGCGGGGTCCGATGGAGTCATCTTTCACCGCCTGGATTCACAACCTTGGCAGATTGCGAACCTATATTCCTAACCCTGAGGTATTTTAAAAGGTTGCTGGAGGCTTTCTGCACCACGCATGCAGGGATTCTCTTTCTTGGGCGCAGCCCCTGTCTTATTCTCCGCTGGTTATAGGCCACAAATTCCCTTTTGGTTTCGCTTGCGAGTTCTAGCATAGCTCTTTCCAGAAAATGTCTTGCCTCGGTGATGCTTTCATTGCTGATCTGGGCGTCAATTTGCTCCTTGAGCCTTCTTTTTACTGGCTTAAGCGGGAGCATTGCCTCCACCCCAGTCAAATGGCCCCTTCAGCTCCATTTTTGGTATTTTGTCAAGTTTGCCGTCCAATTTTTCGAATAGGCAGTCAGCACCAGAAGTATCTTTTTTGTATTCTG
>JBNGDQ010000260.1:0-2126 GCA_049975285.1 Thermoplasmatota archaeon | reverse complement strand
ACCCTGTTTTCACTGTAAAGACATTATTCGTTTTTTCAGGAAAAAAAAATCTTTCATTTTCTGAATCATTAGCCATTATGGCTATTTTTTCCTTTCAAAGCATATTTTTCTTCTTTTTTTTTTCAATTGTAACAGTGTATTTTCTCCATAATGTACATTGCCTACAGTATTCATAAATAAGCAAAAAATATTAAATAGTAATGTGTAAAATACTATACCATTTGATATTATTTGTGGTGAACGTATGAAAAAAATAGTGTCTCTTTTAATCACGATGCTTCTTGCGTTATCCCTTCTTTCTCTGGTTCCTCCATCGACCTTGGCAGACACTATAACAGTGCCTGGCGACTATACATCTATCCAGGAAGCGGTAGATAACGTCGCTGATGGCGATGTTATCACTGTTGCACCAGGCACATACATAGAAAATATCGTAATAGATAATCCCAATGCTTCTTTCACGCTCCGTGGCGGCGGGCCCGACGTTACCACGCTTGATGGTAGTGGTGATGATAACAGTGCGGTCATAGCCGTTGTGGATACTGGTGAGCACACGGTCACCATCGATGGGTTTACCATCACGAACGGTAGCGGTGATAACACCAATTGGTCCAATTCTTGCGGCGGGGGAATATATACCAATTTTGCCAATGTCATCGTTGCAAACTGTATCATCACAGGGAACGAAGCATACTATGGTGGCGGCATATATAATGAGGATTACGATTATTATGGGGATTACAGCAATACTGATTATACGTATTCCGTGTCTGTGACCAATTGTACGATTGATGACAACGATGCATCCTATGGCGGAGGGGTATATAATTACTACAGGACTTTGTTTCCATTAAGGGGTGCACCATCTCTGATAATAATTCCACTGGTAATGGCGGCGGCATGTACAACGAGGACATCATTGCCGTGTCCATAACATCATGTCTTTTTACCGGCAACCTATCAGAATATGGCAATGGCGGCGGCATGCATAACTGTGACAGCGATCCTTTTGTAGACGACTGTATATTCGAGTACAACGTAGCCGGCTACCATGGCGGCGGTATGATGAATGGCAGCTATTCGGCGCCTCTCATTACCGATTGCATCTTTAGATACAATGAAGCCCATGATCAGGGCGGTGGTGGCATGATGAACGCAGGAGAATCCGCACCACGGGTCATCTCTTGTACCTTTTCATACAATTGGGCCGAGAATCGCGGCGGTGGCATGTACAACGCCGGTTCATCATATGCTGTCAAACCATACGTATCCAACTGCATTTTCTCGTATAACGAGGCCGGCTGGCGCGGCGGGGGCATGGATAACCACGGATACAGCGAACCGTTCGTCACCAACTGTGTATTTGTTGGAAATGTCGTTCTCGGCGAGCCCTACTCTCCTTCATCAGCTACTCTTGGGGATACGAATGCACTGGTAAGTGCAGGTGGTGGCGGCATGTTCAACGGATATTCGCGCGTGCCGACAGTTATCAACTGCACCTTTACGCAAAACTCCATTCCCTACTATAGTTCTGGAGGGAGCTATGACGGCGAGAACGGCGGCGGTGTGAAGTTCAACACATCCTACACATCGACGTTTACCAACTGCATTATCTGGGGAAACTACCCGAATGATGTCCTCGATACAGATGACGGCGATGTTATCATTGAATATTCCGATATCGGCGGCGGTTACCCTGGCGAGGGCAACATCGACGCAGACCCGCTCTTTGTGAACGCTCCAACAGACGTCTCGCTCCGCTCCGGTTCGCTCTGCATCGACGCCGGCACCGACATGAGCCCTGACGTGGTGGACGACATCCTCGGAGTCGCCAGGCCGCAGGGTAGCGCATACGATATGGGCGCCTATGAATATGCGGCAAAGGGTACCTGGTCGCCCGTCTCGATCATGCCGCTTGCTCGCACACAGCTGGCAAACGCCCTTGAGGCGTGGGGTGAGCTATCCGAGCAGCTTCCAGACGAGCCAAGCGACGAGATGTCCGAGCTCATCGAGCGTATCCAGGTCCACATGCAAAACGCGACCGGGCTCACCAATCCCGTCTATGCGTCTGGAGAGCTTTCAAAGGCACTCTCGCTCATGGCCGAGCTTTCAGCCCTCATGTGATG
>JBNGDQ010000259.1:0-2129 GCA_049975285.1 Thermoplasmatota archaeon | reverse complement strand
AATGGCCGGCAAACCAGAGTGGGCAGGACCACCGGCTCATGCAGGGCCAGCTGAGAAGGCAACCGGTAACGTAACACTCTATGAACCCTATGATGGAGGATATAGAGTCGTAGATTTCAATGCACACGAGGCAAAAGAGAACCGAGAAGCGAAAGGAGAGATGACTGACTATGTATACGACCCGGATGACAATCTGCGACGCATATTCGAATACGATGTACACTACGTAAATGTAGATGGAGATTACGCCCATTTCGGTGCGCTCTGTACATACGATTCTGAAGATGGTTTAACTGGCCAGTGGCTCTACGTAAAAGTCTTAGATGGTGGAACTCCTGGCACAGAGGGCGATGCCATGGGTTGGCGATGGGGTTCTGAAAGCCAAGTGGAAGACTGGGTGAATAACGGAGGCGCAACTGGATGGTGGCGGACACCGATAGCCGGCAACCTGGTAGTACACAACTAAAATAATCCACCCTTTTCCCTTTTTCTTTTTTCTTGTTTTTTTAAGTTCGGTGTTTGTTTCAGAATCTTTATACTATGTAGCTGCATAGCAGCCACTGAGGGAAACCCTGTTCGGCGTTTCCTGAATGCCCACCACCCAGCAGCAGGAGTTTTTTGAGCTCTCCACTCCCGCGATGCTGCTATCCAGGCACGCCGCTAGCCTTGGGGGAATGTCCTCATCGCGCCTTCCCCCTTATCCCCTACTCTTATGTATATTTTTACTATCCGTAGATTGGTTTATTTATGCCTATAGCAGATGCTTGATCCCAGATATTCGTTGAAAAGAAGAGGAGCAGGGAGAGGTAATCATAAAAGAATATCAGGCCACTCTGGCAAGATGCCCCGTTTTTTTTCTGCTCCTAAATAGTAACGGCAACGAAGTATTAAAGTTTAATACTAAACTATGCCATGTAAGGGGAGGCAGGAGAACGGTTATGACCGACACGCCGTTCGCATATACTGCCTCCCCCTAAAGCATTTAAGTAAAAGTACTTGATAAAGTTTAGGGACGCGATATTTTCTGCAAAAGAAGTTTGGTGCTGTCGATAAAGTATTAAACTGAAAAATTTCGATGATTTTATATTGTACGGATATTATTAAAAGGGGCGGGAACCGAGGGTGGCGAGGAAAATGCAAATAACACCTCATTCCTCGATTCCCATAACGTAAGGCTATTATCTCCCACCCAGCTAATCCGTTCTTATATGATAAACTTTTCAGTGGAAACAGACCTCCCGCCACCGATAATAGCAGCATACTGCGAGCAAACTACGGGACATGCTCCCCGCCACCACCTATATCCTTCGGGACAATAACTCGTCAGCTGCCATCAGCTGAAACTCCTGCAGTCATCTTATTCCCGAATTTCTCCCGCTTCTATCATATTATGCACTATATTTTCTAGCCGACGCAGGGCATGGAGAGCCCGCTCCAATCGTTTTATCTGCTCCTCATTGTCTGCATCTCGGACTGCTAGTCGCAGGTTGCCTCTTATGATGAGGATAGGATTCATGAAAAAATGATAGAGCTCCTGTTTAAGCTGTTCCTCATCCATGTCCCGAAACTTCATATCGTGTCACCTTACTAATACTAGCATAGTACTAAATACTATCGAGATATCATTGGACTCATATTTATTCTGGATCTCCATTGAGATTGGCTTTCCGGCTTCTACATTGGCCGATTATGTTGCCTTTTTGAGTGTTCATTACTATATTTGTTTATGCTAATACACATCTGTAAGCAATGCAGCAATTCGCTTTTACATAATTTTTTTACATTGAAAAATTTCCCGGTTATACTTGCAATAATTATCGGATATCACATGGTGTCTCTATATCACAGTGTAGGCAAAGAAGAGGGTACCAGCAAGTAACAGGATACATCCCTTATTTGATGGTCATCATTACCCTGAGTCATAAGATGCCAGATTTATATCCCAACTTTGACAGTAGGGTAAAAATAGTGTTCTTAGTTCAGTTTGTTGATGATTACTAGGCAAACATCCCTAAGAACACAGAGTATAAAGCCGAACGACAATATATCGTTTCCGATTGGGACGATCCTGGCCGTCCAGCAGTACTATGAACGACTTGGATTGCCGGCTATTTTTGGGAGACATAAGC
>JBNGDQ010000258.1:0-2149 GCA_049975285.1 Thermoplasmatota archaeon | reverse complement strand
CGCGGACCCGGGCGAGTCCAGCCGAGATACCATTATCGCGGAGTTCATCTACCGCCCGATGGGCTTCAGCCCCGAGTGCGCCCATGGTGACGATGACCATGTCTGCGTCCTCACAGCGATACTGGTCCACCAGGCCGCCGTGGTGTCTGCCGAACTGCTCCTGCCATTCCATCTCGACGTCGGCAATGATTTTTTTAGCTGCCTGCTGCGCCTGATGCATGTCGTAGCGAATCTCCATGTAGTACTCCGGGCCGACGATGTTGCCGTGCGTAACCGGGTTGTCGACGTCGAGCTTCCAGCCGGGCGTAAAATCAGGAAGGAAGGCGTCCACGTCCTCCTGCTCCGGCACGTCCACGGGCATAGAGGTATGCGAGAGAATGAAGCCGTCATAGTTGACCATCGCCGGGAGCAATACGTCGCTGTGCTCCGCCACTCGATGCGCCTGTATCAATGTATCGTAGACCTCCTGATTACTCGAACAGTAATACTGCAGCCAGCCGGTATCCCGCTGCGACATGGAGTCATTACAGTCACTCCAGATGCTCCAGCCCGGCCCGATAGCCCGGTTGACGTTCACCATGACCACCGGCGTGCGGGCCAGTCCGGCCCAGTGCAGCATCTCATGCATCAACAGCAAGCCATGCGACGACGTAGCGGTAAACGTCCGGGAGCCCGCCGCCGAGGCAGCAATGCAGGCCGCCATGGCTGTATGCTCCGACTCCACCCGGACGAACTGCGTGTCAAGTTCGCCGTCGTCGACGTACTGCGCCAGCCGCTCCACGATGGTGGTCTGCGGCGTGATGGGATACGCAGCGATGACCCCCGGCCGGGCCAT
Source organism: Thermoplasmatota archaeon (assembly GCA_049975285.1). Classification (GTDB taxonomy): domain Archaea; phylum Thermoplasmatota; class E2; order UBA202; family DSCA01; genus CAZESS01. Next base: position 1,314 of record JBNGDQ010000258.1, on the reverse strand, counting down.
CTTCGCAGCCAGCGCAGCGATATGATTGCCGGTATCAATGACCTTCATTTGTCCTCCCTCCGCATGGTGATAGCATCGACCGGGCATTCATTAGCGCAGACTCCGCAGCCCTTACAGTAGTCCAGGTCGATGTGCGGATACTCATTCCGCTTGATGGCCGTCTCCGGACAATATATCCAGCAGCGCCAGCATTTGATACATTTGTCAACGTCAAGCTCCGGGCAGAACACCCGCCAGCTTCCCGTCTTCCCCATGGCCGCCTTCTGCGGCTTCGAAATCGCTGTCTTCATGGTAATTTCACCCCGTCGTAGGCAGCCCGGGCAGCCGCAGCATTGGTCTCACCGGCGTCACCCTTCCACCGCTCCATGATGGCTCTCTCCACCGCCTCAATAGTCAGATTATCAATGACATGGGGGAGCGCTCCCAAGATGGAGGTATTCACGATAGGGATACCACCCACCACGATGTCATGGTCAATGGCAATGCCGGTGGCATCCACGGATACCACCCGGAAGGGAAGGTCGATGTCCTGAGGATTGCGCGGCGTGTTCAGCACGATAGTACCGTCCTCCTGTAAGCCAGCCGTGATGTCAACCGTGTCCATGATGCCCGTATCCAGGACCACGACCACATCTGGATTATGAATCTGACTCCGCACGTATATCTCTGTATCAGAGATACGGGCGAAGGCCCGAACCGGGGCCCCGCGTCGCTCGGCACCAAAAAATGGAAACGCCTGTACACCCTTATTCCCTGCTTCCAGCGCTGCATGAGCCAGCACGTTGGCCGCAGTGACTGCCCCCTGGCCGCCCCGCCCATGAAACACAATTTCCGTTAAAGGCATAGACATGCAATGCGGCATCCATTTAATAGTTTTCTTGATGACAAAAAGAAAAAGAGGAGAAGGGAAGAGATGGCTTACAGCCCGAGGACGAGTGGTCCGAGGACGAAGCCGCTGGCCGTGGCGGTAACCCCGCCGACGTTTATGGTTATATCTGCTGGTCCAAGCCCAATAATGAAGCCACTCTTGATCTCAACTTCACCGCCTACTGGAACAGTAACCGTCCCTGTCTTTTCAGTGCCACCGAAGAGAGCGTCAAACGCGATGGTATAATCCACGTCTTCTGCATCCTGGGTGCCACTATTTGTCACCGTGGCGGTGATACCGAATCCGCCGGACACCGATGTTATGGACAGCAGTGGGCCGGGCACACCGGCGTTGTCATAGTAGATGTCAGCGTTTCCGTTCTGGTCATCCTGCCAGACAACATGGCCAACCGACGAGATATAGGCGCCTCTATAATCATCTCTGAC
>JBNGDQ010000257.1:0-2156 GCA_049975285.1 Thermoplasmatota archaeon | reverse complement strand
CTATATACAAATATATAAAGAATATCTATTATTTATGAGATAACGCTACATCTTCCTTTTCAGAACACACTCCAACTGCCTTGCTTTGCTGCGTCTCCTGCTGCCTTTATTCCTTTTCTATTTTCGTCAACGTAATTTTAAAGATTAATATTGTACAAGTTCCACCCTTCGGAATAGAATGCGATGCCATCATCAGCGTGAACTCTAGCAAATATTTATGTAGTAAAAAATGGTTTACATAGCGGGAGGCAAAAAATGTCCATAAAAAAGACAACAATTGGAATGGGAGTAATTGTAGTCTGTGCATTATTGGTGTTGCCCGTGCACGGCTTCCTAACTCCCGAGGAACAAGAAAATAATGCCGTAATAGCTCCATTTGACAGTTCGGTACAGGTAAAAAATGTGCCTACTCGCATGACTGTAGAGCCCCTACAAAAATCAACCACGCCGGCTATGCTTCCCGTAGCTTTGACGGCCAGCGACCAGATAACGTCTGACCCTGAAGACGAATATTCACCTGTAGTGGCTGGAGCTCCGGATGGAACCACGCTGCTGTCGTACACTTTCAGGCTAGATCTCCTAACCTCCGATATACCCTGGCGACATTCCACCGACGGCGGACAGACCTGGAGTGACGGAGTAAGATATGAAATCGAGGGTGGAGAGCAGAACCCGGCCGTGGACTGGCGAGGTGGAGAGCGAAAATTCTGCGGCACCTTCCAGGATCCCATCAACGGTGACGGTGCCAACCAGTACATATTTTTAGCCGAAGACATCACTGATCCTGAAACCTACAGCATGCCCTACATCGAATGGGCCGGCAGCTACCCCTATCGAGACCGCCTGATTCCAGCCATTGCCGGATACGACGGACTAGAAGACATAGAATGGTGGTGGGGCATCATGTCAGTGGTGGGGACCAGAGACGAGCGAGTCAACATGCCCATATTCAACTATGACAATTACGAGGAAGACGGCAGCCAGTGGAGCAGCTATTTTGATACCTACCAAGGCTGCGAGCATACAGCCATCGATGTAGACCATACCAGCGGGCTCATCTACGCCGTTTTTGACTACTACAATGAATCTGTAGGCAACTGGAACATATTACTCGTTCCAGGAGACTGCCACCCGGATACATCTGGAGACGCCGGCCATCCTACCTGGTTTAACAGCTCAATCCTTGGCGGCACTGAAGACAATCGCTACCCAGACGTATCCACTGTAGGCAATACGGTACTGATTGTAGCCCAGGCGGACGAACAGATTCCCGGCAAACAGGACATCGTGTGCTACTATTCCACCGACAGAGGTGCAACCTGGAACAAAAGCCTGGTGGGCGGAGACATCAACCTGGACGAGATGTATCCATCCGTGGTCTGCTACGGATCTTCAGGTACCTGCGTATTCACCATCGACAATGACCTCTACATCTCCCATACCACTGACAGTGGCGCCACCTGGACAACCCCGGAACGAGTCAATGATGAAGAGGGAACGGTAGCTGCTGCCTATCACTGCGCGGACATAACATCCGGGGGGCTGGTAGTCTGGGCTGACAACAGCGCCGGCAATCTGGATATATACTCAGAAAACGTGGGGCTGCCCCCGTCACCCATCATTAGCATCGGGGAAATAACCGGCGGTTTCGGTCTCCAGGCAACCGTACTCAACTCTGGTAGTGTAGACGCCGAAAACGCTGCCTGGTCTATAGTATTCGACGGTCTCGTGTTTGTGGGCAGCGAGAAGACGGGGACGGTAACCGTGCCCGCTGGCGATCAGGCTACCATCAGCACCGGTCTCATCTTGGGGATAGGCAGAGCAGACATCACGGTGACCGTGGAGGACGCGGTGAGCACGGCAAGCGGTTTTGTCCTCGGGCCATTTATACTGGGCCTGAGCTAACCAGCTTCTCCCCTTTCTTTTCCCTCTTTCTTTTTTCACCCTATTTTGAGGAGTCCATTCCAGATCGCTATATGGATAAATGCTAAATAATCTCCCTCATTTACGTCGTGGAGCTGACAGATATGGAGAGGTATCTATGGACAAGGCGAAACTTAATGTGGAAGGGTTGCATTACGTGTGGGTAACAGAATGAAGATAGAGACGGCGCTGGTCAGCGTCTATGACAAGACAGACATTGTAGATTTTTGTAC
>JBNGDQ010000256.1:0-2159 GCA_049975285.1 Thermoplasmatota archaeon | reverse complement strand
ATGCCATAGATGCGGTGGGAAACGGCGGTACCGCCCATGTGGCAGCGGGAACCTACGATGAGCAGCTCACCATCGACAAATCGGTGACCATCATGGGGGCCGGAGATGACCAGACGTTCATCAAATCAACCACTGCCTCACCTGTCATAACGGTGTCTGCCAATGATGTTACTATTCAGAACCTCGAGATAACCGATGATGCGGAACTGATTGAAGGTATCCAAGCCGCTTCAGGAGCTTCTGAAAATTTAGCCGTTGATACTGTTGATTTTACAAATATCGGTCATCCAACCGGCAGTAATTCCTATGGCATCCGCGTTACGGTTTCATTTGCCAATCTGTCGGTAGAAAACACCGACTTTGTTCCCGTGACGCACACTTCATACAATAGAACCATCGGCATATTCGCTCCAAACAGTTTACAGTTGAGTGGTTTCGGAGTCATTGATTCCTCCTTTGAGGGACTCTGGACCGGTATTTATTTGCGGTCGGCGATTAATGGGCTCTACGCAACAGGTAACCTGTTTGGCGAAGTTCAGTCCAGTGATTTCGCTGCCTGCGTATCCGGCATTTACATCGGAGACGGCGATGACAATAACTTCGACATTGAAAACATAACTGTTCACGATAATACATTCACCAACTACGGTCGCGGCGTGTACATCTGGAACTATGCGAATCACACAGCCGTGAGGAACGTCGAAATCTATGATAACACGTTTACCAATACGGTATGGAGCTCTGCAGTCCGTTTCATAGCAGGATTGGGCGTTCCCGGCGAGGAGATTACATTCGATGCGATAGAGGTGCATAACAATACATTCACGCAGGACTCAGATGTTGGAGCGCATGTTGCCTTGATTGATTTCAAGTCGTATTGTTATGAGTTGCAGTCCTCTCAAATCGCTGTTGTCGACAACGATATTACGTTCAGCGGCGGTCCGTACACGGACCCCATGTCTGGTATCCAGCTTATGATGTGGGAAGGCCCGCTCAGCGATACGGTGGTAATCGAGGGCAATACGTTAGACGGTGGTAATACAGGAGGGACAGGTACTCCCCCATCATCAGGAATTCTGGTAAGACACTGGAGTAGCACCTATTGGCCGTCAGATACATTAGATGTGAATATCACTCATAATACCATAACAGCATTTGACCATGGCATCACCATTTATGACGAAGTCGACGATGTATACGGCAATCTGACAACCGGGTCCGCCGTAAATATTCACTATAATAACATCTACGGCAACGCACTCTACGGCGTCAGAAATGATTATGCTGAAGTCGTCGACGCCACCTACAACTGGTGGGGCGATGCCTCTGGTCCATATCACCCAACATTAAATCCAGATGGACAGGGAGATAACGTTAGCGATAATGTTGATTTCTCGCCCTGGCTGGATGCATCCTACCCAGGCGGAGAGCCGTATGCTGACGTTTTTATTGACAAAAACAATAACGGCCAATATGATGACGGAGAGCCAGCATTTTATAGCATTCAGGCCGCCATCGATGACGCCGATGAGTATGACACCGTCAAGGTTGAGCCCGGCGAGTACCGAGAAAACCTGGTGATAAGTAAACCCCTGAAAATCGTGGGCGACCCCATCATTAATGCCAATGGCTCAGCCTTCGGTGTATTGATACAGGCCAACGATACCTTATTCCAGAATTATACAGTGTACAATTTCACTTCTGCTGGTATTTATGTGCATAATGACTCGTTCATCGTTAAAAATGTGACCATCGACAACTGTATTGTTACAAACAGCAGTTATAATACAGGCACGTATGGCATACACTTTGATGGGGTGAATGACAGCATGGTGAATAATAGCCATGTCACCAATGCCAGCACCGGCATCTACTCCTTCTCTTCCAGCAATAACACCATCACCGACAGTACCTTATCCGGCAACGGAGAGGACATCACCGTCCACGACAGTCCCGACAACTTTTTCCTCAACAACACTGTCTCCTCCTACCCCACCACCTTCGACATAACCTCCTACAATGGTGACTTCACTGTCAGCGGTGTGGAGAGCCCGCCAGCAGATCCGCCCCATATGTGGAACATCAGCAAATATCTTGACATCATCAGCCTCTCGGAGGAAGCATGGGTAAACATCTCCATTCACTACGAGGACTCGGAT
>JBNGDQ010000255.1:0-2161 GCA_049975285.1 Thermoplasmatota archaeon | reverse complement strand
GAGTTATATTTATATATCACGTCCAGATGATATTAGTGATGCGAACTAAACTCCTTATCTGTATGCTAGCCGCCGTAACCCTACTGACCCCAATGCTCGGTGTTGCTCCAGGCGCTGCACAGGAAGTCGATCAAGGTGTTTCTATCATCAAGCCCGAAGCGGGGCTGTACGTCTTCGATGTAAAACTGGTACCGCTGCCGGAGACACCGCGCCCCTTCCAGGCCATCGTCATCGGCAAGATAACGGTTGAGGCAGAGGCAACTGCGGCCGTGTCCTTCTACGTTGACGGGGAACTCCAGCATACCGACAGCGAAGCACCATACGAGTGGGTATGGGACACCGGGTTGCAGCCACCGCCCATCCATACGCTGCGGGCCGAAGCAGGCGGAGAGAGCGATGAAATCGGCGTGCTCTACATAAATCCTTTCGGCGGGTAAGCTGGCTTTGGATACGAAACCGTGCCATATGCCGACCTAGAAACCCGGCTATATTGCTTTTTGCATGCAGGAATGTGACCACGGATAATCATCATAGCTGTAGCTGACAGCTTTTTCCGAGATTAAAAAAAGAAGGAAAAAGGGAGAAAGGTCTTAGCTGGTGGTCAGCGTGTCCGAGGTCTCGTTGTTTGCCGACGAGTCATAGCTGTAGCTGGAATGGGTGACATCCAGCACGGTGCCAGTGTAGGTGCCGGATGTCCTCGATGCCTTAGCGAACACATTGCTGGCGACGCCGCTGGAATCGGTGGTAGCAGTGGCGGTTAGGAATTTACCCTCAGGAGTCTCCAGCTCGATGTCCACGGTGGCATCACTCACGGCGTTGCCGTTGCTGTCCACAATGGTGACCTCGACGCCGATGTCCTCCCACGGACCGCGGGTCTTGTCCAGCCACAGGTAGACATCCTGAACGTGCATTTCACCGCTTGTTGTCTCCTCCTCCGTGGTGAACTGCCAGGTGCTGGAGGTCGTCGTCGCGGAGCCATCGTCAGCCACGGTATACCAGCTGTACGTCGTGCTGTAGCTCAGACCACTCCAGGTAACAGATGCAGTGCCGCCACTGGCAACACCAGTATCAGTACCAATCAGGCTGTCATCGCTGGCATCGTAGAACGATACATCCATGCTGTCGCCATCCGGATCGCTGACATCAACACTCAACGTCGGACTGGTCGACACACCGGTGGCTCCATCACTCGGTGACGGATTCGTCGGTGCATCAGGCGCCGAGTTGGTATCGCTGCCGCCGCCAGCCGCGTTGACCGCTGCCTCGGCATCCAGCAGGCCGTTGCCCACGAAGTTTTCATGCAGGCCGATATTTTCAGCGTTGTTGCCAAGAACGTTGCGGACGTCATCGTTGATGTAGCCGTCGCCGTCTGCGTCGTCCACGCCCTTGTCAAAGACCAGAGCGGCACCACCGGAAACATGCGGGCAGGCCATCGAGGTGCCCGACATGGTGTCATAGTTCTGGCTGTATCCATACAGGCCGGTGTTCAGATGCACGCTGTAGGTCGGCATCGTCGAATAGATGTCAACACCCGGTGCACCCAGCTCGAGATGCGGCCCTGAGCTGCTGAACGACGCTATGTTGTCGTCGCTGTCAGTAGCGCCGACCGCGATGACGCTGCTGTAGGCAGCAGGGTAGGACACCTCATCTGTTGATGCATCGCCGTCTCCGTCGTTGCCCGAGGCTGCAACCAGCAGCACGCCGGACGCGTAGGCGTTGTCACAGGAGTTCTTCAGGGTATCATAGCTACTTCCGATGCCCAGGCTCATCGATATGACCTCGGCCCCGTTATTGACCGCCCAGTCGATACCTGCGCAGATGTCACTGATGGAGCCACTGCCGCGCTTGTCGAGGGCCTTGACCGCCAGGATGTTGGCATACGGTGCCATACCGATGACGCCTTCGCCGTTGTCCTCGGCGGCGATGGTGCCCGAGCAGTGGGTGCCGTGGCCGTTATCGTCCTTGGGATCATCGTCGCCGTTGGCAAAGTCGTAGCCGCCGGCGTAGTTTGCATCCAAGTCGGGATGCGTGTAGTCGATGCCGGTGTCGATGACCGCGACGTCGACGCCGTCACCTGTAACATCGCCGGTGACGCTCAGGGCGCCGTCGCTGCCGCCCCAGACGATCTCGGCGTCGACGCGGTCGACGCCCCAGTCGAGAG
>JBNGDQ010000254.1:0-2163 GCA_049975285.1 Thermoplasmatota archaeon | reverse complement strand
ATCTTGAAGTAACGGGGTCCTGTTGGTCGTTACCGATGCTACCAGGTCCGTTGGCGGAGCCCCACCAGTTGTAGGTGGCATTGATGTAGGGTGGTGTTTCGTCGATTAAGGTATGGTAATAAACTAGACCATATTGAACGTTGTCATAAATGAGGTTCCAGTGTATCTGGGTGTCGGTGTTATAGTACGGCCCCATGCCATAGTTGTCTCCCTGAATCCAAATGCCAACATCGTTGTTTTTGATGGTGTTGCCGACGATGCTCGTATGGTTACAATCACCTTCAATGTGTACGCCGGAGTCCGAATCATAGTTGTCAGCGATATAATTGTCAGTAATCACAGTATAGGGCGAATTGTATAGATAGATGCCACGGCTATTGTTGATGATGGTGTTTGATGAAATGCTGTTCCACGGTGCATGATACAAGCCGATGCCATTGTAATTTTCATAGACATGGTTGTTTCGCACGGTTTCGTTGTCGGTGTTATCCAGATAGACGCCCGTCCAATGACCCCAGATGGTATTGTTGGCAACGGTATTATTGCATCCTGGTAATGTGGAAGTTATTGTTATTCCTGTGCTTTTGGATTTATACTCCATACTTATCGTGTTATCAACAATTGATATGTCGCGGCATGAAAGAATATAGACACCCTGTTGCGAGTTGTTGATAAGGATGTTGTTACTCACCGTCTCGTTGTCGGTGTAGTCGAGCACGATGCCGTAGTCGTACTGGTGAAGGACGTTGTTTTGGATGGTATTCAGGCAGTTCACAATGGTGTTTACGTATCCATTATCATCGCCGTATCCCGCCACGTGGATGCCGGTTGAGAACATTGATACAGATGTTCCATAGGCTCCGTATCCCACTCGGATGGTATCTCCAACGTCGACCCCAATCTCCGAAAGCGGAATGGCAAACTCGTAGGCCATGTGCTGGTAGGAAACAGTGTCCGTATAGACGAATCCGCTCACCCCATAGGTGTCATCAAAGACATCCACCCGGAACTCCCGCACCATGCCATCAACCGAGAGATACAGGGGCCCCCAGCCCGTGTCATCGTAGGTGTTGTCAGAGGTGATTTCCATCACTGCATACAGGTATTCGCCGTCACAGCGCAGCCACACATGGGTGTCTCCCCAGGGATGACCGGTGCCCAGCGGGCGCCAGAAATCGGAAAAATCCGGGTTTCCCAGCACGTCGTCAACGGTGACCTCCCCGTTGTCTACCAGCGTATAGGGTTCCATGAAAGACGGGAACATGAACCACGGAGTATAGTAGGCCCTGACCGTCTCCTGCTGTTGCTCCTCGTTTGCCACCATAAACAGCATGGCCCCATCCCGCGGTGCAGTCCACGAGAGCTCGATGGTGGCCTCGTAAACATCGGCCACGTCCTTGTCCCATCCTATGAGCTTTGCAAGAGCGTCCACGCCGTCTACGGCCGCGGTTTGTGGTGCATAGTACATGGCACCGTCAAAGAGGGCCACATAGTCCATGTGGGCGGCCACACCCCCGTGCTGCTCGATGCGTACCTCAGTGGTCCCTGGAGGAAGCACCACTGTCACCGATGCATACTGTGCTCCGGTGTGGACTGTCTCTATTAATTCCCAGCTATCCCCGACCATGGCATATATGTCATAACTCTTGATGGGCGGCTCATATGATCCCTGCATAGCAAACAACTGATTGCTCCCCACCGTTACGTTGGTACAATTTCGGAGGTCAATACCGTAGTAGCCGTAAATGTTGTTGTAGCCGATGGTACTGTCAAAGGTGTCAAAAAAGCCGATGGCGCCGCTGGTAAACATGGTAGGTCCATCAGCCTGTAATACCACTCCAGTGAATACCGTACCCCCTTGGCCGTTGTAGTAGAAATCGTTGTACATCACGGTTTCGTTGTGGGTGCCTCCCATCATGATGCCCCATTGTCTGTTGTGAGAGATGTTGTTGTAGGTGATACTGTTCCAGCACAGGGGGATGTAGTTATACTGATATAGGCTGGGTTCGTACACCACGCCATAGCCATTCCATGAGACATTGTTCATCAAGATGGTGTTATGGCCCGAGCCATTCACCATCCAGATGCCGATATAGTTGTTGGAGATGTAGTTGTTGTAAATGGTGTTGTAGTGGGAATGGTTGAGGTAAATCCCGTCGTAGT
>JBNGDQ010000253.1:0-2170 GCA_049975285.1 Thermoplasmatota archaeon | reverse complement strand
AGTACCTATCACTGACAATGATGCCCCATCAGTCCAGATAACAAGCGGCCCCACAGGGACCACCACTGCGACAACCGCAACGTTTGAGTGGGAAGCCACCGATAATGTTGGCCCCATCGAATATCGATACAAGCTTTCTGCTGACTGGTCCCAGTGGACCACCAGCACCACAAAGAGCTACGCCAATCTAGACATTGGCAGCTACACCTTCACCGTTGAAGCCCAAGATAGCGCTGGGAACACAGATACGGCCAGCCGTTCATTCACCATCGAAGCAGAAGGCCCAGTAAATGCAAAACCAGATGCCGACTTTGTATATACCCCTGCTGAGCCCACCACCCAGACGGACATTCAGTTTACTGATACAAGCACAGACGATGGTGAAATCGTTAACTGGACCTGGGATTTCGGAGATGACACAAGCAGCTACATCCAATCTCCAATTCATAAATATGAGGATGCGGGTACCTACACCGTGCGACTCACCGTCAAAGATGATGGAGGCAAAACTGATTCCTATACTGAAGACATAGATGTCTCAGAGGCTCCCAATCAAGCGCCATCAGCGAGTTTCACTTATGAACCTACCACGCCTGAAGTTGATGAACTCGTCACGTTCACCGATATCTCTGATGATACTGACGGCGACATTGTCAACTGGACCTGGCAATTTGGAGATGGCACTATCAGCTACGAGCAGAACCCTCAGCACGCCTACAATACCTCTGATACCTTCACCGTACAATTGACCGTTACAGACAACGATGGAGCTACAGATAATAGCACGCTTACGATAGATGTCGAAGAAAAAGAAGAAGAGGCAAATTGGATTCTACCTATCGTCGCCATTATCATACTGGTGATAATAGCCATAGTGGTCGTGTACATCTGGAGACAACGAAGCGAACAGTCATAATCCAAGGTGAGTCACAGTTCGCTTTCCCTTTTCCCCTTTTCTTGTTGTTCTCCTACTATTCCTGCTGCAATAGCTCCCACCCACCCCAAGAGATACCCGAAATCCAGGGATCCCAGAGAGATTTCGCTTAAAAAATCAAGAGTTATTAGAGAAAACATCAAAAGTCCGCCCACGCCAAATAGTCCTCCCATAAATATCAACCCGGTTCTAATCTGAAGTATCACCAACCCAGCGCCTATCAGAATAAAAATCAGGCATCCCAATACCGCCAACAACTGATAAAACCGGAACGAAGTAAACCCTTCACCTGTAGAGAACGATGCCATCTCTACAAAACTCTGTCCTCCCAGTGCAATAAGGCTCCCGTCAATACCAAGTGACCATGCAGTTGGTCTAATCCATGGTAAAAAAATAGAGCTAAGCATTACCAGCCCCGCAAATACAGGCAACGGCTCAGGTTGAACTTTCATCGCTTCATAGCAATACACTACCCATAGTTTAAATTTTCGATGCACCACGTTGCCCATATAAGCAATCGATAAAATTTATAAAGAAAATGATGTTACTGTACCATCAGGTTTCATCATCCCTTAAGTAAGGATGAAGGTGACTACATATGCCAACAAAAAAGGGGAATAAACACAGTATAAGGGTCATTATATCCGTATTTACAGCAATTCTCATTCTAACTACCGTCTATCCTATAAAAAATACCGATGCGATAGATGACTGGCACTACATTGTCGGACAGGCAGTCTATAAGAATCAGGGCGTGGCAGATGGCGCACAAGTCACCGTTATAAACCAACGGACGGACGAAAAACTCTATGACACAGTAGGCCCCTCTGGGAACAGCGACACGTCAGGGTATTACCTGGTCGACCTCGCGCACCTCACCCAGGGCTACCAAGATGGCGATACCATCATCGTCGACATCACTGGAACAGGCCAATATGCAACATGGCAGGGCACCAATTCGACAGAGGTAGACAATAAAACAGTCAGCCAAATTCTCGACGTCACGCTGATGCCCCCAAACTTGCAAACAAATATCACCTTTGAGCCCCAACAGACAACCATATCCCCGGGTGCCACATTCACGGTTGATTTAACCGTCGAGCCACATAAACCTATCACCGGCATTCAATGCAACGTGCAGTTCAATCCCACCGTTCTGACCGCCATCAATGTCACTAATGGCAGCATGTTTGATGTATTTTTAGACGAACTACTACTTACCATCAACAACAGCAC
>JBNGDQ010000252.1:0-2174 GCA_049975285.1 Thermoplasmatota archaeon | reverse complement strand
AACTGGGCCCACACCGAGAATGCCACTGTCACCGTCGAAGACAACGACCCACCTTCAATTACTGATTACAGCGGAAAAACAACCGGTGACGTCAATGTTGGAACCGGCAATACCGTTATGCTCTGGGTGACAGGAGAAGATAACATTGCCGTTACAGAGGCCACTGTCACCATTGACGATGACGACTACGATATGGACTATAATGCCAGTACTGGACGATGGGAATACCTCTATGAGGCCCCATCCAACGATGATGCCGACCTTTACCTTTCCTTCACGCTTGCCGACGCAGCTGGATACACTGATACCACGGGTGCCGTAACGCTTATCAATGTTACCGACGACGATGCCCCCACGATAAACACTCCGGGAGACACTACAGGCACCACTGGGGACACAAAGACCATAACCGCCACGCTATCAGACAACATCGGTGTCGCCACGGCAACACTGTACTATCGGACTGCCAGTGCAACCAGCTGGAACTCAGCTTCCATACTAGGTGGAAGTGTAGCCATCAACATTCCCAGCGATTCCACCGAAACCTGGTATTATTACGTGGTTGCAAATGATGCCGCGGATAACGGACCCGTAGGTGATCCTTCCACTGATGGCAGCAGCTATTACACAATCACCATAACTGACAACGATGCCCCAACAGTCAGCCTGAGTGGGCCCAGCGGCACCATAGAGACCTCCTCCGTGACATATTCCTGGAGCACTTCGGATAACATCGGCGTGGATACCGTTAGCTATAAGCTAAATGGGTATGATTCCTCTTGGATAACAACGAGTGACAGCAGCAAATCATATACTGATCTTGCCGACGGTTCATATACATTCCAGGTGCGAGCAACAGATGCAGCCGGTAAATCTACAATCAGTAGTAAGTCGTTCACTGTGGACACCAACACGCCGCCAACAGCTTCCTTCACGTATTCGCCATCCGGCCCCACTGACCTCGATGCGATATCGTTTACCTCCACTTCCACTGACACTGATGGTGATATCGTCAACTATACCTGGAGCTTCGGTGACGGCACGAAAGCCTACGGAGCCACGGCGACGCATGCCTACGAGGACAACGCCACCTATACCGTTAAATTGACCGTCGAGGACGACAAGGGCGACACTGACACTGAGACGAAGCAGATAACCGTGGCAAATGAACCCCCGACAGCGGTCATCCGGACGGAGCCAGCTGAAAAAGCCGGTATAGACGAGGAGATCCTGTTCAACTCCACGCTTTCAAGCGACGAGGATGGCACCATTGCCAGCTACGCCTGGGACTTCGGCGACGGCAACACCAGCACTCTGGCCAACCCGACGCATGCCTACGAGGAAGGCGGAGACTATACCGTGACCCTGACAGTTACCGACAACGACGGCGATACAGGTACCACCACGGTAACTCTGACCGTCGAGGAAGACCAGCCGGACTACCTGCTCCCCATCCTGGCCATCATCATCCTGGTCGTCATCGCCATCATCGTGGTCCTCGTGTGGCGACGCAGGAGCATGGGCAGCGAATAAACCCCCTCTTTTCCCCTTCTGTTTTCCCTTTTTTGTCTCCTTTTTTCAATTCAGTGAAATTTAAATAGCGGTATCTAATACAACGTATAACAACACACAGGGGGTTATACAACATGAAAAAGACGCACCATTTCATATCAAGTCTGTTAGTAGTGAGTTTACTTATTTTGGCAGGATTTGCCGGCGTTAGCGTTAGCGAACCCTCCTCGACAACAACTATCAGCGTACTGCCTCAAGCTCAAACAGTGGCAATTGATGAGACATTTACCGTCAATATAACCATTGATTCATCAGAGCCCTTAGAAATCGGTCAGGCGGCCCTCACCTTCAATCCAGATATACTGGAGGTAATAGAGGTCACAGATGGAGAAATGTTCGATATTTGGCTCCCAGATCTGAGCTCCAAAGTCCTCAATATCAGCAATCAAAATGGAACCATTAAAGGCATGACTGCCATGAGCCCAGAAAATCTTGTATCCACAGGGACATTGGCGGTCATAACATTCAAAGCCACGGCGGCAGGCTCATCTCTCCTTCAATTCATCATCGACGACGATGAAACACTCGTGGCGACGGAGACCGAAAACTATGTGCCAACAACACAGAATGGCACCGTCACGGTGAGTGAGGAGCCGAATGAT
>JBNGDQ010000251.1:0-2180 GCA_049975285.1 Thermoplasmatota archaeon | reverse complement strand
TAATGTAGTAATGTTCATCGGCGGGTTTATAGGAAAACACGATTTCTCCGAGCGTCACCCCAAAGTCCTCTCCCAGGTGACGATGGTACTAGGTAGCCTCGTCCAGTTCATTGATTCTCTCCCCGAGCGTAGAAATGTTACCGGACGACGGAAAATCAGCAGGGAGCTCGGGGAAACAGGCAGCGAAATTCTCGCCGTACTGGTCCAGGAGCTCTATTATATCTCCCTTGTAGTCTTCCCATATGACGTCTTCGTATGCCTGCGCCGGGGACGACATTGCTACAAACAAAGCTACCACATACAAACCAATCACGGCCGTGCATATCTTGTTCGAGTGTATACCTCCCACCAATGCTACATATACATCCGCTGTAAATATAGAAAATATTCTCCGTGGTACGTGACGCTGAAAGCAGGCGCTATGATCTCGCCAGTGCTGTCTCCACAACGGCAATGAAATGCTCCGGTGTCACGCCGAGCATCTCCACATCGGCATGGGAAAAAAACGCGTTGATGGCTTCGGCTGTCTCGCCGGGTTGTCGTTCGATGAGGTGACGCTCAAGCTCTGCAATGGCAGTCCCAGGCATCAGGAAAAAATCCCCGGTGAATCTAATGTGGGAAATGACTCCCTGCTCCAATGTCAGCGTGCAGCGAAGCAGCTTGCCCTGCCGGGGCTTTAGTTCAGCGCTGAAAGTTCCAGTCCTGGCTGGCATATTTTTCCCTCAGTTCGGGCAGTCGTTCTCTTTCATCATCGGTGAGCGTTCCATCCTGCAGGGTCACGTCGAACGTGTCAGCGAATCCCTCTTGCAGAGCAGCGATGACCTCTTCACGGTCGATCTCGCCGGTCTGATGGCGGAGCGAGGTCACTCGGGCACTGGCATCGCTGATACCCTTGTCGGCTATTTTGGCCTGTGAGATACGGAGCAGGGAGAACATCCGGGCTACATCGACGTCAAGCAGGACGGTTCCATGCTGCAGGACGTAACCGCGCCGCCGGGTCTGTGCACTCCCCGAAATCTTTTTGCCGTTGACCACGACATCGTTGAGCGGGGAGAAGCGAGCGTCAACGCCGAGGCGCTGTAGCCCCGCTGCCAACGCGGTGCAGATGCGCTCGCAGGATTGCTGCACCTCTCGAGGCAGTGCTGCCTCGGGCAACACCAGGGAGTAGGTGACTTCTCCCTGGGCATCGTGGTAGACGGCGCCGCCCCCCGAGATACGCCGGACGACGTCTACGTGATGGTGGCGGCATGCGTTGAGGTCGACCTCTTCGTGGATGCCCTGGAAGTACCCGATGGACAGCGCTGATGGATGCCAGGTGTAGAGGCGGAGCGTCGGTGTGCCGGAGATGAGCATGGCTTCATCGATGGCCATGTTGGTCGTCGCGTCTGCCGCGTCGTGGACGATGCATCGCCATGTCGCCATGTGATACGAATATGCCGGGTGTAAAAAGCGTTGTCGATATGTTTATATAACGTGGTTGTTTGGGCGTGGCATGGGGAAGGCCATCGAGGTTGAGGGGCTCACGAAGACATACGGCGACGTGACGGCTGTGGACGATATCTCGTTCACTGTGGAGGAGGGAGCCGTGTTTGCGTTTCTGGGACCCAACGGCGCCGGGAAGACGACGACCGTGGAAATCATCGAGATGATTCGGACAGCCGATGCAGGCACCATCCGGGTGCTCGGCAGCGACATCACCCGGCAGCCAGCCGCCATCAAGGAAAACATTGGTGTGCTGCCGCAGGAGTTTCAGTCGTTTGAGCGGCTGACGGTCCGGGAGACCATCACGTATTTTGCGAAGCTGTACCGGCGCCACGCGGACATAGACCGCATCATCGATCTGATGGACCTCCGGGACAAGGAACATGACCTGTACCGCAATCTATCCGGCGGATTGAAGCAGCGCGTCGGCGTGGGTATCGCCTTGGTCAACGACCCCGATATCGTGTTTCTCGACGAGCCGACGACGGGGCTGGACCCGAAGGCGCGACGTGACGTCTGGAACGCCATCGCCGGACTGCGCGAGGAAGGCAAGACCGTGTTTCTGACCACGCATTATATGGAGGAAGCTGAATATCTCGCGGATCATATCGCCATCATCCACCAGGGCCGCATCGTGGCCGAGGGCTCGCTCGATGATCTTATCCAGCAGTACAGGGGTAAAAGTGTGCTCTCCATCC
>JBNGDQ010000250.1:0-2181 GCA_049975285.1 Thermoplasmatota archaeon | reverse complement strand
AAAATCATTCGTGACTCCGTCTACGGTAACATCCGCGTCGCCGACCTGTTCCTCGAGCTCCTCCACCGGCCGGAGCTCCAGCGCCTCCACGGCATCCGTCAACTCGGGCTCACCTACCTCGTCTACCCCGGCGCCAATCACACCAGGCTGGAGCACTCGCTGGGTACCTGCCACGTCGCCCGGCGGATGGCCAAAGCACTCGATATCGCCCCAGAAGAGCATACCAGCGTGGCCGTCGCAGCCCTGCTCCACGACATCGGACACGGGCCATTCAGCCATACGCTGGAGCGCCTGCTCCACCAGGCGACCGGTAAAGACCACGTCGAGCTCACCCGGGAACTCATCGCTGGCACACGAACGCTGGAGGACGTCGACGTCGAGCCGCTGCCAGCCCTGCTCGAACGCCACGACATCAAGCCAGCAGACATCGTCGCTATCCTGTCAGGCCAGCGCGGGCACCTCTCAGACATCATCCATGGTCCCATCGACGCCGACCAGATAGACTACCTGCGCCGGGATGCACACTACACCGGCGTCGCCTACGGCGTCATCGACTTCGACCGCATCATGCAGACCCTGACACTGCACGACGGCCGGGTCATGGTCACTAAGAAAGGCGTCAGCGCCCTGGAGAGCATGCTCGTCGCTCGGTCAATCATGTACTCCTCCGTCTACCTGCACAAGACAGTGCGCATCGCCGAGCTCATGCTCCTCCGCGCCGTCGAACACGCGATGCCCCTGGACTTCTCCCCGCTCACCGACGGCGAGCTCCTCCAGCAGCTCAGACAAAAAGATGACTTCCAGCGGGACATCATCCGCCGCATCAAATACCGGCGGTTGTTCAAGAGCGCCTACCGCATCGACCTCGCAGGCATGAACACGGAGCAACGCCGGCATCTCGCCGAGCTCGACGCCAGCCAGGCCGAACGAGACATCGCTGCACGTGCTGGTCTGGACGAGGGCTACGTCATCGTCGACGTTCCCGGGCGAGACGTGCTCCTCAGCGAACCCCGACTCAAACAGATGGACGTTCCCATCCTGGACGACGGCAGCGCTGCCCCGTTGAGCGACTACACACCCCTGGTCAACGCGCTCCAGCTGAGAGGCGTGACTGACTGGGGCATCATGGTCATCTGCCCCGAGCACGCACGCTCCAAGGTGGCAGACATTGCGCCCGGGGTCCTCTGGGGATAGACGCTACACCGTGCTTTTTTCCTGGTGAATGCTTTTCAGCGTCAACCCAGCGCAGAGAGTCGCAATAGCCGTAATAGAGGGAATGATGACCAGGGCCGGGCCTGCCTCGACGCCGGTCAACGTCATCCCGACGACCTTGGCGGACAGCGCCGTCATCAGCAGCGAGAGGAACACGATGTACATCGGCGCCAGCAGGTAGCCGTAGCGACGCCGTCGCAGGAACAAAAAGCCTGCGATGAACGAGGCGGGTAGCAGGATGGACAGGTCGAGCCCCTGCACGATGAGCGTCGTGAAATGGTACAGGTCAGCCGGGTATATGGAGCCGTCCAGCAATGGCGGGACGACGACGCCGAACCACATCACGCCGATGAGCCCCGCGTTGAACATCAGGAACCCGCCGACGAGCCGATGCGGCGCCCGGCTATCGAACCATGTCCGGATGCCGTCAAGGTCGAACGAGAGCACCGTCAAAATGAAGGCGTAGAAGCTGGCCGACGCCAGCAGCACCCACAGCAGGAAGAGTTCGTTGTACATCGCCATGCAGAGATAGAAGACATAGGTCACCGTGAAGTAGCCGAGCACGCCGGCCAGCAGGAAGCGTCCCCGCATCGAGTCCCGCCGGGCGAGCAGAAACGATACGGCGAGCAATGGAATCCCGACGAACAAGGTGACGTAATCCTGCGCGATGCCCTGTATAGCGACATCCGACGGCATATGCTGGTAGAAGCCCTTTCCATAGATGGTCACGTTTTCGCCGCGGATAGACGTATACTCGTATTCCTCGGATCCGTGGCTGGACAGGATGCCCGCCAGCGTCGCTACCAGGGATGCACATATGATGATAGCGACCAAAACGCCGATTTTCCGTGCATGCTGCATGGTAATCTCTCCCGTATCAGCAGGTGTTTTTATAGGTTTTTGTCCCGAGGTGGTTGCATTCGTTCTCACAAATATTAAAATAGCAATCCGGTCTTTCGCGGCATGGAA
>JBNGDQ010000249.1:0-2184 GCA_049975285.1 Thermoplasmatota archaeon | reverse complement strand
TGTCGGGATTTGGAGGATAATTTGAACACATATGTCTTCACTTAACCTCTAATATTATAGTTATCTACTGAAACATTATTGTGTTATAAATATCTTTCTTCTTGGTGGTTCTATACGTAAAACCTGATAAATGAAACCCCCTTCGTATTAGCGGGTGATAAAAGAGGGTTGAACAGATGGGCTATTTATGTTTAGTCCGTATAGTTTAAAAATATAAACTGCCATTCTCTGGTGGTAACTATGAAATTGGGTATCATAATATATTCGGATGACGCAGAAACGGTATGGAACGCGTTTCGACTCGGCAATTTTGCGTTAGGTGAAGGAGACGAAGTACGAGTATTCTTGCTTGCGAAAGGCGTGGAATGTGAATCATTAGACACGGATAAATTCAAGATAACAGAGCAAATGCAAATATTTTATGATGACGGCGGCAAAATATTTGCCTGTGGCACGTGTCTCAAAATCCGTCAATCGAGTGGTTCAGAAGTGTGTCCACTTTCGACGATGAGAGATTTATATGATATAATAAAGGAATGTGACAAGACTATCACATTCTAAGCTATAAATTGAACAAGCGGATAAAAAAGATTAGATGGACTGAGTGATTAATTCAATCCATCGGTTCTTTCCGTTTGTCAGATTCAGTGTGCCTTCAGGGCAATTGATCTAGCCGGTCTCACCGTGATGCGAGGGTTGCCGGGGCCAATTTCTGGCAACGTCCCTGTTCCTGTCTTCCACCCGAAACGCTATCTAGCACCACCTCGTTGTAATGATATGGAGCGCTGTCCGCGCTGCGGTCGTTCCCGGGATGAGCGGTATCCCTGCCCCTGGTGTGGCTACGATGAACGCGTCCGCATCCGGTGGTAGCCTATGCTTGGGTGAGCGCCAGGTCTACCAGTTTTCCCTCCGCCAAGGATGCAGCAACCATGGTGACCATGAGCACCGCCACGTATGCCGCGCCAAAATAGTATATCATGACGGGCAGCAACGGCACTTTGACCGCGCGGTTGTACAGGAACACGGCGCTGAGACCGGGCCGCATGCCCTTTTCTTGCAGGTCCTGCAGGAGGGGATACCAGACGTATATGGGTCCGTGACTGACGATGCCGCCGGCAGCGGCGAGTAGCCATCCCTTTGCACCCGAGCTGGCGCCGAGATGAGCCGCTACCTGTTGCGGTTTGAGCAGATAATTGGTCAGGATCAATAGTGTCACCACGAGCGCCAGCACCGGCAGGATGCCGTACAGGATGCCGCCGCTCGTCCGAAGCGCCTGCCAGGTAGCATCGCTATCCACAGCGAAGGAGACGAGATACAGCCCGGCGACGACGGCCAGGAATATGAGGCTGGAGCGCAGCACCGCCTGCCCGCGCTTTTCCTTCATGGTATTACCCCGACAATGGCTACGGTTATGGCGGATACGAGCAGCGCGAAAAGGAAGCTCAGGCCGGTGCGGAGCAGCGCGAAGCGTTTACCGAGCATGCTCATCTCGGCGGGGAGCTGCACGATGCCGACGGTCACCCAGGCCACGATGAACGCCGTCACTGCAAATAAGCTCACGCCGCTGACCAGCAGCTCGCCGCCTATGATGTAGCTCGTGATGGGATTGCCGGCTGAGATGCTGCCGATGAATGCTCCCAGGGGTACATCATGCCAGCCGACGCCGGTGAACACCGCGGCGATCATGTCCGCCGTGACATATGTTTTGAACAGGCCCAGCAGCAGTATTACGCCGAGCAGCACTGGCAGCGTCATGGCGAAGCTTCGGAGCGCCTTTTTTATCGCCCTGGTTAGCCGGGCCATGCGGTCATCCATGTTTTATCGCCTCGAGCACGTGCAGCGTCGCCTTTTCTGGGTCGGTGCTCTCAAACGTTCCATCGGTGGACACGCCCAGGTGGTAGGTATCTCTGGTGACGGTGAACCGGCTGGCGACTGCCGCCACCAGTTTGTCGTGCTCGACATGCGCTATATGTCGCTGCACGTAGGAATCGGACCGGCGGTAGCGCTCCTGGAAGTATGCAGTTGCAGGGTTGAGCATCAATGCGATGAATCGGCCGAAGTTCTGGAGCACCCGCCGTGTTTCGTCGAGCGCTTTCTCGTAGGGGCCGATGAACTCCAGCGACGTGATATATTTTGACTTTGTCACATTAGAGAATTTCCTCTCACATTTTTCCTGTTTCAACT
>JBNGDQ010000248.1:0-2191 GCA_049975285.1 Thermoplasmatota archaeon | reverse complement strand
TGATGTCGCAGACCATCATCGTGGTCAACTTCGTCATCTTTTTCCTGCTCATGTTGACCCAGCCGACGCTGTCGTTTTCCACCGCGCAGTCAACCGTATTCAAGGAGCTCGCCTTCCGGCCCTCCTATCTGGAGGACGTACCGCAGCTCTATACTCTGTTCACGTCACTGTTCGTCCACGCCAATTTCCTCCACATCCTGATGAATATGATCGTGTTCCTCCTCGTCGGTGTGCCCTTCGAGCAGCGCGTGGGCAGCACCCGTTTTTTTGCCCTCTACGTGGCCACAGGCATCATCGGAGCGCTGTTCTTCACCGTGTTCGACCCCATAGTGAGCCTGAACAGTGAGGTGCTCCTCGTCGGTGCCTCCGGAGCCATCTTCGGTATCCTGGGGAGCTTCGCCGCCCTCTATCCCCGGGACCAGGTGGTCATGCCGCTGCCCGTGTTCATCGTCCTCTTCATCCGGATGCCGGTCATCGTGGCCACACTGGTCTTCGCCGGTATAGAGACGTTGTACGTGTTAAGCGGCGTTGCGGATGGCGTCGCGCATCTGGCGCACATCGGCGGCCTCGTCTCCGGGGTCTTTTTAGCCGTAGCCATCGGGAAGCCCCCGGATATCACGACGCAGCGGCTGCCGCTTGATAGCCTGGCTGCCATTGTGACCACGGATCGACAGCGGGAGCTCATCGAGCGCGTCAGGGCGGCAGATGAACCCGAGGTGCAGGAGGCCTGGCTGTCCACGCTACTCCGGGAGTTGGAATGCCCGGAATGCGGGGGTACGCTCGTGCATCGCAATCGTATCGAATGTCGACGGTGCGGCTGGCGCCCCTAGACAGCTAGAAGCCAATGATGGAGCCGTGCACGACGAGACTCGCCACCAGATATCCAGCGATGGCGCCACCGTTGAGGCTGGGCAGCCCCGCCTGCGGGTTCCCCGTGGCGGCAAGACGCATGAGGAAAAAATAGCCGGCTAGGGCACCCAGGATGGTCACGACAGCGACGGTCAACCCGGCTGCGAGATACGCGGCGGCGCCCAAAATGCCCGGGATAATAGCATCGCCGAGCCCCATGAACAGGGCATCGCGTTTTTTCCCTAGCTCCGCCTGCTCCCTGAAGGAGTAGCCACGTTTCTTGGGAACGACCATGAGCAGCGGGAGATTCTCCCCGACTACGGCATCAGCCAGGCTGAGCATGTGCTTGGTCTTGTACACCGATAGGGCATCATAGATGGCCAGGATGACGAGCAACGCCAGGATGAGCGGGATGGAGAGGGACGTCCCAAAGATTGCGATGATTCCTCCGGCCATGAGTACGCCAATAACATCTACGACGTACCACTCTGGATGCACCAGAAGCAGAGCGATGCCTCCAATGGCGAAGGCGAACGCTCCAATGGTGCTGACCAGGCCATGCCCGGTAAGGATGAACAGGAACGCTTCAAAGATGTAGAGCAGGGAGAAGAAAAACACGAAGAGAATGATGTACTTGATGATATTCTGCCGATAGCGAGCAATGAACAGGATAAGTGCAGTGAACACAACAATGGTGAGCACGATTTGGAGAATATTAGCTGGGTCATCCGGGTTCTCGAAGGCCTGCACGCCGGCTGCCTCGAAAGGCTGGATAGCTGCGAGTGCAAGAAACTGTGCTGCCAAGAAGAGGCCGCCCATGACCAGTATGGCTAGCCATTCAGTGTCGTCCATCGCCTGCAAATAGCGGCTCGCTATATAAATGTTCTAGGAGAGGGAAAAGAGGATGATGTCGGGTTAGGGCCCGACGTGCATCATGGAGTGGACTTCGTCGTAGAGCTCGAAGTTCTGCGCCATCTCCAGCTCGCTTTTCAGCATGAAATAGTGGCTTTCCTCCATGCTGGCCAGGTAGCGCATGATGGCTTTTTCCTTGTCACCATCCATCTCTTTTTCCATGTCCAGGTAGAAGTCCCGGGCGCGCTGCTCACCGGCCATGGCCTCCTCGATGATCTCGGAGGGCTGCATGGTCGGTTTAACTGCATACTCACTGAACTCCTTGAAGGGCATATCCTCGCTGGCGGGAAGTGCTGGTTCGTCCTCTGTAAACTTTTTAGCGAACAGTTTTTCCAATACGCGGCGGTGGCCTTTTTCCTCGTTTTGCAGGAGATGGAACTTGTCCCGCAGCAGGAACAGGTCGGTCTGGTCGGCAGCCCGCCCATAGTTG
>JBNGDQ010000247.1:0-2192 GCA_049975285.1 Thermoplasmatota archaeon | reverse complement strand
CCAGATGTCCTCCAACATCCATAATATGAACGCTAAGGGTTTTATAAGGTTTATTATTTTGTTGACATCTGGAGGCTGAAACATTTAGTATGATACAAGGAATCATCGCAAAGCGTCGCTCTGCGTCGAAAGCAAAAATAGTGCTTGTTTCGTCACAAATCAAATGCAGAACGCAAAATGGATAGTGTAATGTAGGCCTTCACGGGAAATGGTAACTGCGAAAAATCGTAACTATTTTATTAGTGAAGTATAATAGTTATCCCAATGGGAAAAATCGCTGTCATCGCTGTCACATTTGTTACCATCCTGCTCCTGATTGCTCTGCTCTCTGGCTGTGTGGAAAAAGAGGCAGCAGGGAACGTTAGACCGTCTGTTGGTGTGACTGCCCCGTATGATGGGCAGACGTTGTCTGGCGTGGTCACCATTAGAGGCACGACATATGATCCTGATGGAGTGGTGGAAAACGTGACCGTCACAATTCTCAATTATCGGATGGAAGGCATACATATTCTCAACGTCACAGGGACCACAGAGTGGCAGTGCCGATGGAACACCACTCAGGATGTTGACGGCCAGTATACGATTTCAGTACGATGCTACGACAACAACGGCTCATATTCAAAGCAGGAATACGTGGATGTCATCCTCGCCAACAATGTCTCCAATCACCCACCCGTCGCTGATTTTAGCTTCGAGGCAGATGGGCTGACCGTGTCGTTTACCGACCGTTCCTACGACGTGGACAACGACACCCTCGAATACAACTGGATGTTCGGCCACCAATATAATGGGTCAGACATCGCCCAGCAGAACCCTATACATACCTTTCCCTCGCCAGGCACCTATACCGTGGCGCTTACCGTGGACGATGGCTACGAGACCGATATGAGCATGACAAACATCACGGTCTCCACGACGGCGAATAGTCCACCCTCCTGCACGGTGACCGTGGATAAAAATACTGGCAGTGCACCCTTGGGCGTTATCTTTTCGATTAGTGCCAGCGACAGCGACGGCTATATCTCCCTATGGCGGCTCGACGTGGACGGCGATGGACTGTCAGACTACAGCGGATCGGGTACCCCAGACTATCAAAAAAACCACATCTACGAACAGATGGGTACCTATACGGCCACATTGACCGTAGAAGATGACACGGGAGCCGACGCAAGCGCTACCGTCGAAATCACCGTGACGGCAGGTGAAAGGAACAGTACTTTCTCATTTGCTTGCTGGAACCTGCAAATCTTCGGGCCGACCAAGGGCTCAAATGAGACACTGCTTGCCTACTATGCAGATAAACTCGATGAATACGACCTCTTCATCGTGCAGGAAATACGGGATAAATCAGGCGAAGCAATTGAAGCGCTCGCCAGCCGCCTGCCTACATATGAGTATGTCTTGAGCGAGCGGGCCGGCAGGAGCACCGTGAAGGAGCAGTATGCCGTGTTCTACAATGATCGGGCAAACCTGGTGAGCACGTATGACTATACGCCTGCTGAGCAGGAGGAGTTCGAGCGACCACCCTACAGAGCCACGTTCACTGCCAACAACTGGACATTTACGCTCTATACCATCCACACTGATCCTGATGATGTGCCTAACGAGCTCACACATCTGGAAAGCATTGTGGGCAGTCCGACGGAAGATACCATCGTCATCGGCGATCTCAACGCCGACGGCAGCTACTACGATGAGGACGACAGAGCGCATTTTCCGACATGGACCTGGGCAATCGGCAATGACATAGATACTACCGTTGCCCAAAGCGATAATACATATGATCGAATAATCATCAACGACGCTGTCACAAACAACTACCTATCATCGGGCACCATGGACGACGTAACCGAGGAGCAGAGCGACCACTACCTTATCTATGGAGTTTTTGATAGTACCATAGCGTAGACATAAGAAAGCTATTGGAGGCTTCTCTCTGAATACTGTACCAGCGAGCCAGTCAGAAAAAGAGTGGCTTTCGTTACCTCGCCGAGTTTATCTGCCGACAGAAAGGTAGCAGACCCTAGGTGCGGAGAGGTTTTTCGTTGCAAGTATATTTTAACAACTACGAGGGTCAATTCCAACCTTTTTTTACTAGTAAAAAGGTATCCGAGCCGATTCGCTCTCTCGAAGAAAAAATGTCGGGGGCGGGATCTGAACCCGCGACCTCCTGATATCCCAGCGAACCCTTG
>JBNGDQ010000246.1:0-2208 GCA_049975285.1 Thermoplasmatota archaeon | reverse complement strand
ACGACCTGTTTCACCCAGTATCGGGAGCTCGTGTAGACTGGCTGCTCTGCAACGTAGGCGACCCGTATGGGACCGTCTTCCTCGCCGATTGAGCTGTCATCTTGCTGGTAGGCGAACAGCGGAACGGGCTTCGCGCTCTCGTTTGTCTCGTTGCCCGTCGCGTCGTAGGTGGTCACGTTTCCCGTGATGGCGGCCATGTCGAATGTCTGGCTCCAGTCATCCGCTGCGACAACGCTCATCTGTAGACCGGGCGTCGGTAGCACGCCAATGTCCGCCAGCAGCGTGGTGAAGCTCACGCCTTTGAAGGAGGAGGGATCAGTTATACCGGCCTTGGTGTTCATGCCACCCTCGCCGGTCGTGCTGTCCAGGTCTTTCAGGTCGCACAATGTGTAGGTCCATTCGTCGCCCTGATAGGTGACCGTCAATACGGTGTCTTCGCATCCGTTGCCGTCTTCCTCGGGGAGCTCATAGTATACAAAGACGCCGACGGCCGCTATGATGGCGACGGCCAGCACGCCGACCACTATTTTTTCTCCTTTTTCCATGATATCACGTCGGCATGGGACATGCTATATATGGCTGTTTCGGGGGCGGAGACGGGCTTCACAGGGTGAGCACGAAGATGTCAGCCTGGGCATAGGCCGTGGTACCATCCGGTGTGACATACTCAGCTCGAACCTGATGCCATCCCGGGGATATGCCATCCAGCTGCCACGCATAGGGCTCCATGCTATCCGAATGTACCCGTCGGCCGTCTAGGTAGAAGTCTATGGTTGCCGTGCCCTCCACGTACACGCTCAGCGTCATGTCCCCGATGATGGTGGTTCCCCATGGTGCAGGTCCGATGCGCCGTCCGTTCAGGTACAGCCCGGGATGCCAGATGTTGGGTTCCTCCCAGTATATCTCTGCATGGCTGACGGGCGGCAGATGCTCGTCGGGGACACCGGCCGCCCAGGCGGCAGCGCGGCGGAGCATCCACCAGTTGTAGGTCCAGTTGGTCTCGTCGCCGCCCACCCATTCATACAGGTAGGACTCCCGGTACAGCGTATACTTCGACCGGCCGGGGAACTCCTCCACGTGCCCGCCGACCGTGGTGCGCTCCTCTGGATGAGGACCGAATAAGGCTACCCTGCCATCGCCATAGGTGGTCGCGATGGCCGCGTATTGTCCCTCAACATCGGTTTCGACGGGGCCCGTCTGCTGCCATTCACCCCGGCGTTTTTCCCAGAAATGGATGGGTGCTCGCTCGGAGACTTCCTCGGCGTAGATAGCCAGTGGTACGATGTCGCCTAGCAGGGGATCACTGCCATCCCCGGAGTACAGGCCGGGGCCGCCCTCGTAGCGGATTACGCGTGGATTGCTGGGGCTGGCTGCCATGATGGGATGATCGGAGAGTTCACAGGCGACGGGGATGCCACCGCCGAGGCCGGATGACTTGTACAGGTACTGCCATTCCTGCCGCTGGTCGTCGTTGACGTAGACATTGGCGATGCCCAGCGCCCCTGAGGTAATGATGCGGTCGGGCAGCGATGACGGCTGCTGCATGCCCAGCGAGGCCTCGTTCGCTCCGCCGCAGATGCCCACGTAGCCGCCGCCCTCTGCCACGAATGAGCGGACATTATTCCGCCAGCGAAAATCGAAATCATGGAAGTACTGCCGGGCGCTGGCTCCGATGACCAGGACGTCGTAGTTATCCGGCGTCAATGGTTCTCGCCCCCGTCCGAGGGCCTCCCGTCGCCCGATTTCGGTGACGTTGAATCGATAGGTAACGCCGTCGATGGTCCACCCGTACTGGAGCGCGTACTGGAGTACTTTTATCGCCGGGACGATGGAGGGATATACGGCGATGTTCTTGTATATCGTCTGGTGCTCCTGGCTGGTGGTGGCTCCGGAGAGGGGAAGCGAGGGCAGGCAGAGCAGGACTGCTACGATAAGCACGGATAAAACATGGAAGGGCTTCATTAAGGCCATTCAATGCCTGGTGATATAAAAGCATAACGTCCCCCAGGTTTTCCCAGGGGTAACGAGATATGCGCCGCGATGGATTGCTATGATACCCCGTGCTAGCGGGCCCTGTAAACGAGGTAGACGGTCGGTTGCTATCGCACTTACGATCCGGCTGGTTTGCTCCGGGGTTTCTTTCGTTCTAGTTCCTGCAATATGAACCCGACCAGTCCGATGGTGCGAACCACATCCCCCATATAGAAT
>JBNGDQ010000245.1:0-2211 GCA_049975285.1 Thermoplasmatota archaeon | reverse complement strand
GGGCTTAGGACCCTGTGGTGCAGGCCTTCGAGCGTTCGAATCGCTCCCCCCGCATAAATTTATATATAATATCATTATTTTATGAATAATAGTTGTTTTTCCATGGAATAATTTTATTGTTTATGAAGGGAAAAAGCATAATGGTTCTATCCAGAGGGTTAAGTGGAATCTTCGAATGTAAAGATTATCATTTAGGTGCCAAACACAATTATTAAATGGTCATTGATGTTCTTTGTTTATGACCACTCGTTTTAAAATAGTAATAGCTGTGAGTGCACTGTTTGTGATGGCTGGTATCGGCGAGGCAATGGCTACCTTGCATCAAGAGGACATGCAATATGGGGTTGGTGATTCATGGGAATTCCGAAGGACAGATGAGTCTGGTATGGTGATGGTGTTCTCTGTTGAAGTAACCGGCGAAGACAAGATACAAATCGAAGGCGATGAGTATGAAGTATTTGTGGCTCGGGGCTCTGGCTATATAGAAGAAATTGGTAATCTTGGAGACTTCTCCTTAGTTGATGGATCATCCTCAGTAGAGGTAACATTTTATAACGCTAAAGACTACGCTGAAGGGGCACGAAAAACCGTTTTTGAGATGAGCTTCCAGTTGCAAGACACAAATGGTGGTACGGTTTACCAATACCAGGGGCATTCTGAAACGACTGACAAAATCATGTCGGGGGCACGACCTGAAGTCGTTTCAGAGGGAACTACATGGAGCCTGACCATACATGAAAATGAAACGGAAACAACCATCTTTTCCGGAGGAAATTTTGGGGAAGGAGAGCCAGAAACTACCAATGATGAGAATACCTACACTACCAACTATGAATGTCTTGGAACGAAATCGGTGACAGTATCTGCTGGAACCTTTGAAACCTATGAGATAAAAGAAACAACGTTGGGTGAACAGGGCAACTATACACTGTCCTACCTTTCTGAAAACGTGAAACGAGAGGTAAAATCAGTTGATTATAATGCAAATGATCAGATACTCTCCATCATGGAACTGCTCTCCTATGATGTGGCAAAAGTCGAAAGCGAGGCAACACCTGGCTTTGGGTTCCTGTTAGCAGTCAGCGCACTTATGGCCCTGCTGGTACTCATGAATAAACGGCGATGCTAAAATAAAAATATATTTTGTGAGAAAGTCCCCAATTTAATATTGTGTTCTGAAAAATGTCGCTCCCCCCACAATTTTACAGGCAGAAAGATTAAAACACTCTGTCAGTTGCACAAGCATGAAAGTCTACGTCGTGGATAACGGCGGTCAGTGGACGCATCGGGAATGGCGGACGCTACGCTACCTCGACGTCGATGCGGCCATCGTTCCCAACACGACGCCCTTCCGGGAAATCAGCGATGCAGATGCCATCGTCCTGTCCGGCGGCGCCCCCCGCATCGGTCTGACCAGCGAGCTGGGCAACTGCGGTGAATACCTGGAAAAAGCAAAGGTGCCCATACTGGGTATCTGTGCCGGCCACCAGTTTATGGCTCGCTATTTCGGTGGGGAATGCGCTCCCTCAGAGGTGCCAGAGTTCGGCAAGGTGGAGGTAACGGTGCGGGATAAAGATGCCCTGTTTTATCAGTTGCCGAAGACCATGGTGGCCTGGGAGTCCCACAACGATGAGGTAACCCGGGTGCCGGATGACTTTGTTTTGCTGGCGTCGTCCGACAACTGCCAGGTGCAGGCCATGCGTCATCGTGAGCGGCCGCTCTTTGGTCTCCAGTTTCATCCAGAGGTCGAGCACACCGAGTACGGCGCCCAGATCTTTGAGAACTTTCTACGGGAAGGCGCATGACGTTCCGCGTCTACGAGCCCTGCCCCCTGTTTCCCCCTGTCTCGCTTTCCAGAGAGTGCAGGCTCAACTGCCGGCACTGCCATGGTCATTACTTGGAGGGCATGACCGTCGTGGCTCCATCGGACCTGCCTGACTATGCCCTGACGCTGGCAGAGACAGGCGCCCGGGGTATCCTGGTCAGCGGAGGCAGCGACCACCGTGGCAGGCTGCTCCACCTCGATGAGGCGCTTGATGCCCTGGCTGCCATCCGCAGGCAGACTGACCTGGTCGTTGCCATTCATACGGGTATCGTCGATGCCGACCTGACTGCTCACCTCGCCATGGCATGTGACGTTGCCTTCGTCGACGTCGTAGGCAGCGATAATACCGCCCGAGAGGTTATCGGACTGGAGAGCGCTGCTCCCTA
>JBNGDQ010000244.1:0-2215 GCA_049975285.1 Thermoplasmatota archaeon | reverse complement strand
AGATTTTATATTCTGTACAAATCCCACCCGGTCCATTGCCCTACCGAACCTGGTGCTTATCCCCGAACCCGGATAACTGCAATTTGAGCTACTGGCCATATGCTTTAGCTCTATCCCTTTTGCGAGTTGCGAGTAATCTGTAATTCTACACCGTAACTTGATGCACGTCATCACTCGAATTTGTAGACAGAACCAAGACCGTGACCACAAACGATAAATAGCTTCCAACGGTTTTGATAGGTGGAGTAGTAGGAGGCCACACAGAGGGAGCGACCGGTGGAGTATCACCTTCTCGTGCTCCAGCGTATAGAGGTACCTTGATCACGCAGAACGACTGTGGGAGGCTGCTGCAACTTTTGCTAGCGGCAGCACTACTGCTCGGACCCTGCCTAGCGGCTGTCGCCGTGCATCCAGATTTACAGACCCATGCAGTCGCAACAAATGGAGTCATTATTGCCAGGCCACGAGAGGGATATCTCTATCTCCACGATCGAGAGTTACTTCCTGTTTTTTCCGGTGATACCATCATCATCGGCAAAATAACCGTGCTTGCAGACGTCACCGAGAACATGCCGCAGCTCAAACAGATGGCCTTTCTGCTCGATGGCGACACCATGCATATCTGCCCGCAGCCACCCTATCTGTGGACCTGGAACAGCAGAGTCTACGGGCGAGGATTCCATACCCTCCAGGTCATCGCCACCACCATGTCCGAGAGCGATGTGGCAGCCTGGCAGAATGTAACCGTCATCTCGCTGCGGAGGGGCAGCTAACATGCCCTCAAAACTCGTTGCCAGTCTCGTCTGTATGAGCATGATGCTCAGCGCTCTCCCTCTGATAGCGGCAGCCGACCCCAGCGATGACCCCGACCCGCTCGCGTCCACATTGACAGTAGACGAGATAGCCCATTTTGTCGACACCTGGAGCGATATCCTCCTCTTACCAGATGGCTACAACCTGAGCACACTGCCTCCAGAAGACCGCTACGCAAACTACACTGAGGCCGAGCGGCAGATATTGATAGATGCACTGATTCAGCAGCTCGAAAACCTGAGTGTCGAGGTCTGGGAGGACCTCCATCCCGTGAATGCTACCGCGATAGAGAGACAGGAGGCCTATGATCGGATGGCAACGTTTCTCACCACGTTTATCTTCGAGCGGGAGGAATTGCTCAACCAGCTCGAAAACGAAGACAACGAACCTGCCATCATGGAAAACTACACCGGCAGCGACCTCCCCCTGCAGGAAGACGATACCACTATTGTCTGGGGGGAAAGCGATACCTGTCAGGGCAACCTGGGCGACATCCAGCAGGCAGGACAGATAAACGACATCGATACCGCCCTCCCTGTCAATGCCAGCTATCCCTCCGAGATAGACAGCTGCCTGATAACGACCAGTACGCCGCCCTGCCGCATCGAGGATACCTTCACCGACATCTCTGAGATATCGCATGATGACATCCAGCAGCTACAGCATCCCTTTTCGTCAGCCGAGTCTCAGTCGCTTTTCACCTGTGGCAATGTCACGTTTACCAGCCGGCTGGGCGACATCGTCGGCAAACTGGCATCCATCCTGGATGCGCTCACCTACACCGTCTACACCGAGTCAGGGAACACCACCACGTATACCAAGCGGCTAACATTTTGCCGAACGCATCGGCTGAACGTGGACGACCAACTGCTGACTGGTCCCCTCGGGAAAGATATCTCCATCCGTGCGGGCCTCAGAGTGATCCCGTCGCTGCGGGAGAAAACTGTTTTTATTGGGGTGGATCTCACCGTCCGGCGGCTGTGCACCCTCCGCAACCGGACGTTGCCCCTAGAACTCATCGCGTTTTTCCGCATTCCTGACTCCACCGGCGGGCGCAACGACCACGTCGTTATGCTGGGCTACTCATCCGAAAAAACGGCGTTCAACACGGTTGAACAGGCTCCTCGACGGGTCTCATTTTCCTTGCTGGTCAATCTGCGTGGTGAACTCGTCGTGGATGTGCAGACCCGGGGCGCACCGGATGGATTGAAAGTCATCGCGGGAATCGGCACCCGCAATGTCGACCCGCATGGCAATGTAGGCATCGTCAACGTCACCACGCTGCAGCATTTGTTCCGCCCGGCGCCCACCCATTTCAGCATCACCCTGGACACGGCACGGTTCAAGCTGGAGCCGCTCACCCTAACACTCGATACCTGTACCCCCGTTTCTATTGCCACGC
>JBNGDQ010000243.1:0-2222 GCA_049975285.1 Thermoplasmatota archaeon | reverse complement strand
ATCCTGATACAGAAACAACCCATGTGGAGAACGGCGTCTCCTACCGGCTCGACCCCCAACGGGTTATGTTCTCCTCCGGTAACGTAGACGAGCGCATCCGTATGGCCTCTGTCGCGTCGCCCGGTGAAGTCGTCGTCGACCTGTTTGCCGGTATCGGCTACTTCACGCTCCCCCTGGCCGTACACGGCAACGCCAGGGTCTACGCCTGCGAGCTCAATTCCACCGCGGCACAATATCTGCGGGACAGTGCCGCTCTCAACAACGTCGAGAGCCACATCGAGATCCGCGAAGGCGACTGCCGCGACGTGGCGCCGCATGGCGTGGCGGAGCGGGTGGTCATGGGTTACCTGAAGGCGGCTCCGTTTCTGCCGACAGCGATGGCGTCATTGCACCCGGCGGGCGGCATCCTGCACTACCACTGTACCTGTTCCGCAGAGGATTTCCCCGACGAGCCACTGGGCGATGTTCGGCAGGCTGCAGAGTATGCTGAGCGGAGCGCTGAGTTACTGCAGCAACGGATAGTCAAGTCGTATGCGCCCGGCATCGTCCACGGTGTCCTCGATGTGGCTGTCGAATAAAAACCGAAAGATTTGAATAGCTCCAGCGTGGCCCTGGCAGTACGTTTATAAACGTCGCGGGCATTGACCAACGAGAGACATGACCGAGATAGAAGACCTCCCCGGGGTTGGCCCCACAACGGCAAAAAAACTTGAGGAAGGTGGATTTACCAGCCTGATGGCAATCGCGGTCGCATCTCCAGGTGAACTGACCAGTCTGGGCGACATCGGCGACAGCACTGCCAGGAAGATTATCCGTGCAGCACAAGAAGCCGCAGATGTCGGAGGGTTTGAAAGCGGAGATAAAATTATGGCACGGATGCGCGAACGGAAGAAGCTCACGACGGGCTCCAAGTCATTCGATGAGCTGCTTGATGGTGGATTCGAGAGCCAGGCCATCACCGAGCTCTTCGGAGAGTTCGGCTCCGGTAAGACACAGGTAGCACTGCAGCTCGCCGTGACCGTACAGCTTCCCGAGGACGAAGGCGGCCTTGATGGTCATGCAGTCTACATCGACACGGAGAACACGTTCCGGCCGGAGCGCATCATACAAATGGCGGATGCGATGGACATCGAGCCGGAAGATGCCCTCAAACAGATACACGTCGCGACGGCCTACAACTCAAATCACCAGATGATGCTGGTCAAAAAAGCCGAAGAGATCGCCAAGGAGCACCCCGTTCAGCTGGTTGTCGTTGATTCCCTCACGGGTCATTTCCGAGCGGAATACGTCGGCCGTGGTACCCTCGCCGACAGGCAGCAGAAGCTCAACACCCACATGCACGACCTGCTCAAATTTGGCCGACTGCACAATGCCGCCATCTGTGTCACCAATCAGGTCTCAGCCAAGCCCGACGCCTTCTTCGGCGATCCCACTCGCCCCATCGGCGGCCACATCGTCGGCCACACGGCCATGTTCCGGATATACCTCCGCAAATCAAAAGGCGGCAAACGCATCGCCCGGCTCATTGACTCGCCGCATCTGCCAGAAGGCGAGGCGGTGTTCATGGTCAACGAGGACGGCATCCGGGACTGACATGGCGGACAGAATCGAGCTCTCCCAGGGGGCCGGCGGCAGCGAAACGGAATCATTTATCAAGAAACACATTCTTCCCCGATTTCATCAGGCCGGCATGGAGGTTCCCCTGCAGGCCCTCGATGACGCAGCCGTCGTCGACGGCGTCGTGTTCACCACGGACAGCCACACCGTGCAGCCATTGTTCTTCCCCGGCGGCGACATCGGCAGCCTGGCCGTTGCCGGCACCATCAACGACGTCGCGGTCATGGGAGCCGAGCCGACTGCGCTCTCCGCTGCCATGATCATCGAGGAAGGCCTGCCCTTCGATACAATCGAACGCACCCTCGACAGCATGGCCTCCTGCGCCCGCGATGCCGGTGTTCCCATCGTCACCGGGGATACCAAGGTCCTCGAGCATGGCGCCCTACAGGAGATGATCATCACCACGGCGGGCATCGGCCGCGCGAGCGATGCATTGCAGCGCAATATGAGGCAGCTCAACCGGGACGCCGCATGGCTCCGGGATAATGCTCTCCAACCCGGCGACATGATTATCCTGAGCGGCTACATCGCCGATCATGGCATCGCGCTACTCTCCTTCCGGGAGGGCTACGGCTTCGAGACCGAGATAACATCCGACGTGGCAC
>JBNGDQ010000242.1:0-2233 GCA_049975285.1 Thermoplasmatota archaeon | reverse complement strand
GAACCATTCAAAGTCAGGCGAAATAGGCAGCGGTATATCCAGTGCAAACAGGTTTTCATCCACGACGTCTTCAAGCCACCGGTCGCCCCTCGATACATACAGGCAGCGCATATCCGGCGTAGCGCAGATAGCATGCAGATAGGAAAACGTGGATGCCTGCGGGGCCTCCAGCGCGTCACGCATCTTGATAGCCGAGAGCGGGTCCACGTACAGATTAGAGGTCCGCCGGCCGAACGAGGTGGCCGTCCAGACGCCTTTTTTGACGATGAATCCCTCCCGCTCCAGGAAGGAGACGATGTCCTCGAGCTGCTCGACTGATACAACGCCGCGTTGATGCACGAAAAACGTGCGATTGAAGAAGTCGATAATCTCATCCATGGTAATCGCGAAGTCAGTAGCGATGAGCGATAGGACATGGATGCGGAGCGCCGGTTCGCTGCCCAGCTTGGAATGAATGGGCTCCAGCTCGGCGTTGAGGTAGCGCTCCGCCAGCTGCTGCAGCTGCCGCTGTTTGCGGGCGACGAGTATAGCCTCGCCGACGTCATCGTAGCCTGGGCGGCCGGCCCGGCCCATGGCCTGCGCGACCTCCATGAGCGGAATGGGGACCATGCAACCCGCCTCACCGGAATAGCGGTACGTGTGTTTGACGATGACCCGGCGCGCTGGCGTGTTGACACCGGCGGCGAGCGTCGGCGTCGCCGTGATGCACTTAATATCACCGGCCTTGAAGGCATCCTCGATGACCCGGCGCTGGCTGCTGCGCAACCCGGCATGATGGAAGGCCACACCGCATCGAATGCATCCCGCCAGTTTCTTCGAGATGGAGGTGCTTTCCTCCCCGGCGAGGACATCCCGGGCGGTCTGCTCCAGCGTCGCTGCATCCGTGACAAAGGGCGCGACGTGTTCCTGCAATTTATCGGCGAAGCGCTGCGATGCTCGCCGGCTGTTGACGAAGACGAGTGTCTGCCCGCCGTCGGCGATGGTATCAACAACGAGTGAGACAGTGTCATGGTCGCCCGTGACCTGCCGGATGGTCTCATCGGCAAAGTAGATGGTGCCGTCATAGAAGACGCCTTCCCGGAGGGGGACGGGCCGCCAGTCGGATGTGACCAGCTCTGCCTGAAGCCAGTCTGCTATCTCCTCCGCGTTCTGGATGGTGGCGGAGAGCGCGATAACCTGCAGCTCCGGGTGCATCATCCGCAGGCGGGAGAGCACCATCTCCATGGTCGGTCCCCGCGATGGGTCATCCATAAGATGTATCTCGTCGGCGACCACGATGTCGACATCGTCTATCCACCGGGCGCCGTGCCGCAGCAACGAGTCCGCTTTCTCCGATGTACAGATGATAATATCGTTTCCAGTCAGCCGGCTACCGCTCTCGTCGTAGTCGCCCGTGGAGACGCCGATGGAAATCCCCAGCTCCTCGAATCGATGGAGGTCCTCCCATTTCTCCCGGGCCAGCGCCCGCAGGGGGACGATGTACAGACTCTTGCGGCCCTGCAGGGCAGCCTGAACGATGGCCAGGTAGGCGACGAGGCTCTTCCCGCTGGCCGTGGGCACCGACAGGACGACGCTGTCTCCCTGCAGCGCTGGCGGGAGTCCCTCCTGCTGTGGGGGCCAGAGAGAGCTGATACCCTGGGCTGTGATGAGCCGGCGGATGCCCTCGTCCACGGGTACGTCGTCGATGGAGTCCCAGGCCATGCTGGGCTAATGACCGGGGGCATAAAACGTTTTAGCCTGACGGTTTCCAATACCTCTTTATATATCGAGGGGTTTACTTTTCCACATATGGAATCGATTGCCTCTTTGAAGCACCTTTGCCGGGAGGTAGCCAACGCTATCTCGGAGGCAGTGCAAGATGAACGGGAGCGATGCTTCGACCGCTTCGGCACCGAGGTATGCATGGGGGCTGACGGGACGCCGACGGCGCACATTGACAAGGTCGCCGAGGATGTCGCCCTGGAGGTCATCGACGGCCAGGTCAACGTGCTCTCCGAGGAGGCCGGCTTCGTGGATAATGACTGCAGGTATACCATGGTGCTGGATCCCATCGACGGGACCCGCAACGCGGTGAACGGTGTCCCCTTCTACTGTACATCGATCGCGATAGGACAGCGGGAGCTCAGGGACGTAGTCTACGGATTGGTTCGCAACCTGCCCACCGGGGACACCTATACGGCTGAAAAAGATGAGGGCAGCGCCTGCAACGGCCGACCGATAGCGGTGCAGACCC
>JBNGDQ010000241.1:0-2238 GCA_049975285.1 Thermoplasmatota archaeon | reverse complement strand
GAGTGATTCATCTCTGGGCTAAAGCCCAGAGGGTTCTCACTCCCTTTTCACTAAAGCAGAACACAGGCAATTCATATACTGGGGGAGACGATAAGCGACATTATTCAAACAACTCTGAATTTGAAATCGGTGAGGAATGGGATCCCTTCGGGGGCTTCGCCGGCTACCGTATCATCTATCGTCTCTGGTGGAATGGCACCAAGACGTGGACTTCATGGATGTATGGTCCCTGGAATGACTCTGTCACGTTCACGCTCGATGAAGAATGTAAACACTATGTAGAATGGTATGTCATCGATACCGCCGGCAACAACGAGAGTGAACCAAACTGGGTGAATCTACATAATCAGACATTATATGTTGACGATTCACCGCCCATCACACCTGACGAGGTAGCTAATGAGATATCATTTGACCCCATTGCCAATATCCGCTGGGTGAGTTTCCCTACCACGGTATGGCTGAACGCGACCGATATGCCCCTGGAGGATTGTGCTGTTGGCTGTAACTACACCTATTACGATATCTGGTATGACAGTGACGGAGACAAGATCGTTGACACGTTTCTCTCAAGCGGTCACGTTAACTCGTCTAGCCCCCACGTATTTGTCACCATACCATTGATGACTCCTCAGCGGTATCGTATCCAATGGTGTTCCATTGATTATCTGAATCATCAGGAACTGGTGAACGAACGGTTTATTGACACCGATGATGGAGAACCACCATGGTCAGACCTCACCGTAACGTTGGACCCAGATGGCTATTTTGTGCCTGCCTCTAATTTCAATATCGTAGCATACGATAATGGTAATCCATGGAAAATATTCTATTGCATTGACCAAGGTATACTCCATGAAGGAGATTGGTATCAAGAAATGCATTTCCAAATCAATGCACTGCACGGTTACGGGCCAGGCCCCCATATTATTGAATATTGGGCTGTAGATATTGGAGGAAACGTGGAACTGCCACATCATAAAGAGACCTATGTACTGGTTGAGGATGGCCCTACTTCCACACTTTCATTTGAGGGCATCTTTGAGGTGACGGCAGGTCTCCGATATCAAATCACCCCTGAAACCCGTATTAATATCACAGCGGCTGATACGGGATGTGGCATCGCGGGTATCTATTACCGCATGGACCAGGGTGACTGGAACCGGTATACAGGTCCTTTTGCTTTGGATGAAGTAGGCAAGTGCACAGTGTATTACTATGCCCAGGATACATTGGGCAACTATGGCGACCTCAGGAGCGTATTCCTTGATATTGGCGGCGGAGCTCCCCGTACTAATTATACGCTTACGCCGGAGGCTCCGACGGGCAATCATGGCTGGTATGTTGACCCAGTCACAGTGGTTCTTGCGGCTTGGGATGAGGTTAGTGGCATCAATAAGACCCTCTATCGCATCGATGATGGTGAATGGATGGTCTATGAGGGACCCTTCACCGTTAGTGATGGTTCACACAGTATTGAATACTATAGCATTGATAATGTGGGGCTGGCCGAGAATATCAAGACCCTCACGGTCAATGTTGACCTCTATGGCCCTGAGATAACCATTGAAAAGCCGCAGGGGTGGCTATATCTTTTCGACCGAGCCATCCTGCCCCTACCTAGTGATACATCAGTGATCATTGGACATATCACGATAACCGCAACTATCACTGACACCCAGACGTCGGGAGTTAGTCTCTCACAGCTCTACGTGGACGACCTATTGAGAACCGAGGGGGACACTGTGCTTTCATTTGTGCTCAATGAGCCACTGTTCCGACATCATCAGATACGAATTGAGGCCTATGACCAAGCAGGCAATAAGGCATCTGTGGAGCAGACTATTTGGATATTCAACGTGTAGGATGATAACGGTCACCTGCAAAGCGTGTGGCCGGGAAATCTTCAGATATCAGAAGGTGGGGAAGGGCCGATTGTTGCATTGTTGGAAGATGCGGATTAGCACTGATAACAGCATCCATGACGGCGACCAGGTCAAATGCCAGTGTGGAGCCGTTATCGGTCGGGACACAGGCAGGAAAATCGACCTCAACCGAGGGAATATAACCACGACGGGGACAGCACTACGGTAATAATAAAGTGGTGTGGCTGTGTGATATGGATTTCCACAGGTTTAAATAGCCTCGTTAGATACTCTTATGGGAGGAACAAAATATGGTATTTACCTATACAAGCAAAGGCAGGAATTATACGCTCTATACGAGAGATGTTGACCT
>JBNGDQ010000240.1:0-2254 GCA_049975285.1 Thermoplasmatota archaeon | reverse complement strand
TTGGAGGGGATATCGTTGTGGCGGTATCTGGGCGAAGTCGGTCTTGACCCGGTCTGGTTGGTGCCTGTGCTGGCTATTGCTGGTGGGGCGCTGCTCTGGCTGGTGGTGCACCACCGGGCGGGGAAGCCGTCAACGGCGCTGTTGTTTCTGCTGCTCTTTTTGCTGTTGTTTCCGAAGATACATTCCGGGTATTATGTGCCGCTGTTGCTGTTCGTCCCGTTACTCTGGGGGGACAAACACGTCGTGGGTGGCATCGCTGTTGCCGTCTTTGGGGTCATCGCGCTGGATGGGTGGAACTGGCTGGGGTGGAGTGAGCCAGTGTTGGTACCGCTGTTGCTGGCTGTTGGGGTGTGGTTCCTCTTGGCCGGGGTGTTGTTGTGCGTGCTCCGTCACGTCAGGGGTTAGCTAGGCAGCGACGGTAGAGGTCCTGTTGCTGCTGGTACCAGTCCACGAATCGTTGGAGTCCGTCTTCGAGCGTGACGGTGGGCTGCCAGTTGAGGAGCCGCCGGGCTTTGTCTACGTTGGCCCAGGTGTGGGAGACATCGCCGCAGATCCGGTCCTGGTAGATCGGGTTGGCGTCCTGTCCGGTGAGTGTGGCCAGTTGCTCGAGTAGCTCATTTATCGATATGTGCTGCCCGGAGCCCACGTTGATGGTCTCTCCCCAGGGCTGCTGCTCGAGCACTCGGAGGTTGGCCTCGATAACATCGTCGATGTAGGTGAAATCGCGTCTCTGGGTGCCGTCACCGAACACGATGGGTGGCTCGCCGTCGAGTAGCTGCTGGGTGAAATGAAAGATAGCCAGATCCGGGCGCATGCGGGGGCCGTAGACCGTGAAGTAGCGGAGCGATACCGCTGGTAGATCGTAGACTTCATAGAAGCTGTATACGTAGGCTTCGACGCTGAGCTTGCTGGCCCCGTAGGGGGAGAGCGGCTGGCAGCAGTGAGTCTCCTTGAGTGGCAGGCTTTCTGGCTCTCCGTAGACTGATGATGATGAGGCGTTGACGAAGCAGTCGACCTCTGCCTCCGTGGCTGCTTGGAGAAGATGGAGCGCGGTCAATACGTTTTTCTGGTGGGTGGCCAGCGGCTTGGCTAGGGAGGCTCGGACGCCGGGGTGAGCTGCCTCATGGAAGACCACGTCTACCTGATGTTTTTGCAGGAGCGACCGCATGGCAGCATAGTCGCCTGCGTCACCCTGTATGAACGTGACGGCTCCGGTCTGCCGGACCATGTCAAGGTTTCGTTTCTTTATCTCCGGGGGATAGTAGCTATCGAAGTTGTCGACGATGACGACGTCGTCCCCCTGAGTAAGCAGCGCCTGGGCGAGATGGGAGCCGATAAATCCAGCCCCGCCTGAAATTAACGCAACGGCCATTACTCATAATATAAATAGTGTTTATAACTGTTTTACCATTATAAGTTCCTATTTATAATTGGTTTTCAGCCGTATGCAATGCCTGGGCCATCTGATTTTTTACTGCATAGCTATCCGTCTTGTGGCGATGTGACTGATTTTCGACTAGTGTCTCACCGTATAATGGCTCTGTGGGGCCATTTTGATCTTATTGCATCACCTATTATTGTCATCCTTGCGGATATGCGTCCTCTCTCAACGCAACTATCTGCCCTCTTCCCGATTGTCTGAGAAGTATTGGTGTACGGTTTAGGTGTTTAGCCACATGGCAACAAAGTTTTGTAACTCGGTAATGGTGATGAGATGGTCGTTCTTTGGGGTATCGTTGACCCAATGGTTGATGATTTCCTGCAGTTCGGTAATGGTGATGATGCCGTCGTTGTCCCAAGGATTCCAAGACGGGGAGGCAGTTATCACCCTTGATGAATCGCTGTCTTCTACCTTTTGCTGCGAAATATATCCTGTAGCTTCCACATCTACAATGTTCTCGCCTTTAAAATCCAATATCTTTGTAACACTGGCTGCTGTTACGCCTTCGTTTCGGCAGCCGGTAATCCATTGTATGTTGATGGTGGTTTCTCCGGGTTGTATGGTAGCTCCGCCTGCTTCTAGGGTTGATAGGGGGATGATGCATTCGATGATGTAGGTGTCAGCATTATTTTCCCGGTAGCCGTCTGGAAATTCATATTTATAATAGTTGGTTGTGCAATTACCAATTGCTGAGGGTGTGGTTCCCCATGGTGAAGTGGGATCGAAATTGGTGTGTTGCCATTCGGATTCTGCGTGCACGTTTGCGGTATACCAGTCATAGCGGGGGTTGCCGGCGAGGTCGAGGTAGGGGTC
>JBNGDQ010000239.1:0-2276 GCA_049975285.1 Thermoplasmatota archaeon | reverse complement strand
ACATTTTCGGAACCACCACACAGTGCACCTGATCCAGAAAGGTTTTCCCTAACCAAGTGGTACGAGCCTCGATGGTCACGTTGTGTCGTCGAACATCAACGTCCTTTGGTGCTTCATAGGTCGCGGTGAGCTGTCCTGCATCATTGAGGGCAGAGGAACAGCGGAGGGATCCCTGGCCGCCTGAGGCATATATATCCCAGGATACCGCGGTTGAGAGCGGCGGTCCATCCTCGAGGGCGAAGGAGAGATTGAGGCTGATGGATTCACCCTCCTGCAGGGTAACAGATGCGGGAGTGAGCATGAAGGCAGCCACCGGCTCCGCACCTCCATTAGAAGGATTCCAATTGTAAGCAATCGACGATGAGACCAGCACGCAACCAACGACGAGGATACACAGAATCCCCTGGATACCCTGCATCAAGTATCATAGCTTACTGGCGTCTAATATATCTTTTCATTCAATCATCGAAATGAACGACACATTACCAAGGTTGCGTGTGGCAGTTGCCTCCTTGCAGTCTCCTGCATTCCTCCTCCAGCGATATCTAAATTGCTGAAGAGTATTATGTCCCTGTGTCTTCTCCTGTCAGCAGTGCCTCATGCAGCCAATATATCTCAAAAAACGAGGCGAGCATCACGCAACGGTCAGCCGCGCTTGACGTCTCCTCACCCTTATAACTCCAATTGAATTCGACTATTTCATACACGCCCCTGCTGGCTATGCCGGCTGCATCGAGGCTGCACTACGCATAATACTGTTGCAGATAGCGGTCAGCCAGCCCAACGGCCCGTCCGCCCCCGCCGCTGCCGGCAACCGGGGAGACATCTCATCCTGCAGCTGGTCAATCTCCTGAAGATGCCGGTAGAGCGTACTTCGATTCAGGCTATACAGCGCTGCGAAATCTTTTTTTGATAGTTCCACCGCTTCTCCTTCAGAGTGGCGAGTGACGACGGCCTGATAGGCCTTGTAGAGCGCTGCGATGCCGAAGCCTTTCCGGCTGTGTTTTTGCCCCTCGTATCGTTGCTCGATGGACGACATGCGGGGGATACTGATGGAAAACGTCCGCGCCAGTATTTCCCGCCGGAAGGTTTCATGATTGAGATGTTCTAGACCGGCCTGTATTCGCAGTTGCTGGAGATGGTCGTCGTTGAAGACGTCGGTGAATCGTTTGTCTATTCCCACGATGTCGGGCATTGTGACCTCCGTCATATCAGACATCTTTTTGGTTTCATCGAAAATCTTGGCCCAGCTGTCAAAGACCAGCCGCCATCCCTGCCGGTTCTCATAATATAGCTGTAGTAGGTCTTCTTCTCGCTCCGCCATGAAGCAGACGGCGGTTATCCCCTCCTTGTAGCGACTCCGCAGCCGCTGCAGTAATCCCTTCTTGTAGAGCAACTCCAGTTTCTCCAGTACCTTCTGCTCGATGCGTTCTCCCTCTGTCTCTACCTCCCGCCAGACGACTCCCTCTACGAAGTTGACCTTCCGGTTGAGGATGATATCGTCGGCGTCCACCAGGTCCATCGGTTCGGGAGACTGCAGCCGCATCGGTTGCTTCTGTACCCCCTCGGGCACGCCTAAAAGGCGGAGCGTCCATCGAACGGTTTCCTCTATCACCTGACGGATGGCAAAGGGAAGCTCTCCCTTCTCCTGAAAACAGCGGTGGAAATGGTCTATATGGCGGGCGACCTCGAAGGATGGCGTATCTCTGTCTTCGAGCAGTTGCCGCAGGATGTCCGCCTGATGGTAGACGTCGCCGCCAATGGAGCGTGGCATACAGACCAAGAAACCCGTAGACGCTACATAAATCCACCGCCAAACCTTTTTAATAGAGGAACATCCAGCCCTTATATCGAACCCGCAACATAATCGGTTTAAAGGCGAATGCTTAAAAAGCATGTCTGGGTTTTTGTACAGGATACCGTGGGAGCAACTGATGAAAAAGCCGGAGGGCATAGCCCGGATAGAACCCGACAGTACTGCCGGATCGTGGATTGGACCTCTCTTGGCCTCATCCTTATCGCCGTTCTCGCCGGTGGACTGTACGGCATCTGGGTGCTAGGGAGTGTCAACCTTGGATTTGTTGCCTTCATCGTGGCCATCGTCGTGGTCATCGGAGGTGCCGCCTTCCTGTTGAAAGTCTGCATTCGCCGGGCCATGTGACCCCGTCAGATGATTCATAGAGATACAAAGAAATAAAGGGGAAGAGAGGGGAAAGAGAGCTGGATGGCCCTAGAGCCCGAGCACGAACGGGCCCAGGATGAAGCCGCTCGCCGAG
>JBNGDQ010000238.1:0-2285 GCA_049975285.1 Thermoplasmatota archaeon | reverse complement strand
TACTATACTCTTTATGTCATGCGGGATAACATGCCTGCAGGAGTTGCATACTCTGAAGTCGTAAGACACCATAAAGCTCCTAATTCAAATGCGATCGAGTTTAACCTTTATGGAGACCCAGAATGCCGACTATTCATAGTAACTCCAAATGAATTTCCAACAGCCGATGCAAACGGTCCATACACGGGAGATGAAGGAAACCCAATTACTTTCGACGCAAGTGGATCGGTAGACCCTGAGGCAATGCCTATGGAATACAGATGGGATTTTGATGGAGATGATACATGGGATACAGACTGGTCAACAAGCCCATATGCATACTTTACATGGGGCGACGACTACTCAGGAACAGTTAAATTAGAAGTACAAGATGAAATCGGAAAAACTGACATCACGACGACAACTGTTACAATTCAAAATGTTGCACCAACAGCAACATTTGATAACCTAGATCAACCAAATCCGCAATTCATTTTACCATACCAAGAGCTAACATTTAACGGAAGCTTCACTGACCCTGGATGGGAAGATACTCATACGGCATCATGGGACTTCGGTGATGGAACTATTGTAGCTGGAAATCTCACAGAGGAAAACGATGAACCATTATCGACTGGCAATATTACCGGAAATCATACTTACTCATTTCCTGGAACTTACACCGTCACATTAACCGTTATAGATGATGACAGCGGCACCGATACCGATACCATGACCATTGTGGTGGTAGATGAACATGGAGCCCTCCAAGATATCAAAGAGTATATTCAAAATCTGACTGACGCTTCTTTCAAAGGAAACCCGTCACAGCGAAAAAATGCTTTTGAGAATATGATCTTTGCGATCGATGGCATGCTAACCCTGGAGGACTACCAAGGCGCTATATCTGCATTATCAAAAAATCTGGCGGAAAAAGTAGATGGCGATGGAAAAGGTGACTGGATAACTGATGAAGAAGCCCAGATGCATCTCTGTATGAAAATAGATGACCTGATAACATATCTACACATACTAGCAGCACAGTAACAACCCTTTCTCCTATTTTCTTTCTTTATGCCTTCGCAACTAATGGCAAATATCTACATGTTAGGAGATTGAGCATGTATCCACGGTGATATGAAGAATCAATTTTCATGCGCTTTGAAAAGTCAGCATGAGGACACGGAAAGACGCCGTTGCAGTTATTTTGGTTGGATTGTAGGAGAGGCAAAACCTTTATTATGGACGGCGGCTTGCCTGCATGATGGACGAATGGCCGGCGTTTCCCCTGCAGGACAACACGGAGCATGTCCGCCGTATGGTGGCCCGTTATTTCACCATATACGGCGAGAAGGACGACGAGGCCTACAGCTACTACGTGGAGATGCCCCTAGAAGCTGAGATGCTGCAGCAGCGCTTTGAGCAGCTCAGGCTTGAGCTCAGGCAGGAGAACTATATCCCGTTGCTGCGGCGTGAGCAGGGCGAATACGTCCTGCGGGTGGTCAAGCAGCCCCGACAGAAGACGCGCCCCGAGTGGCTCAATCTCGTGTTGTTCTTCGTTACCGTGGTGACCACGATGCTGTCTGGCTCTCTGCTCTTCCTGGAGGAGTGGAGCATCGCGGGTATGCTCGTCCCGGAAAACCTGGGGAAGGGGCTCCTGTTTTTCTCGTTTCCCTTGATGTCCATCCTGGGCATCCACGAGTACGGCCACTATTATATCTCGAAGAAGCACAACGTGGCGGCCTCGCTCCCGTTCTTTATTCCCATCCCGCCGAACCCGTTTCTCCCCCTGGGTACGCTCGGAGCCGTGATATCCATGCGGGAGCCTATTCCCAACCGGAAGGCATTGATAGAGATCGGTAT
Source organism: Thermoplasmatota archaeon (assembly GCA_049975285.1). Taxonomy (GTDB): domain Archaea; phylum Thermoplasmatota; class E2; order UBA202; family DSCA01; genus CAZESS01. Next base: position 443 of record JBNGDQ010000238.1, on the reverse strand, counting down.
CGCGGGGCCCATCGCGGGGTTCCTGGTCTCCATTCCGGTGTGCATCATCGGGCTGTTCCTGATGCAAGAGAATCCCATGATGGCGGAGTCCCTGGAGGGCGGCCTCACGATTCATTTCCCGCTGCTGCTGCAGGGGCTCAGCCAGTTTTTTACGATTCCAGATAATACCATCATCCATCCCACGGCCTTCGCCGGCTGGGTTGGATTGCTCGTGACGGCCATCAATCTATTGCCGGCAGGTCAGCTCGACGGTGGCCACATCGCCCGCGGGGCACTGCTCGATAAGCACAAGTATGCCAGCTTTGGAGCCATCGGATTGCTCATCGCGACGTCGTTCATGGGCGGCGGCTGGCTCTTCTTCGCGCTGTTCATCGTGTTCATCATCGGAGTCGGTCATCCCCCGGCCTTGAATGAATACGTGCCCCTGTCGCCCCGGTTGAAGG
>JBNGDQ010000237.1:0-2290 GCA_049975285.1 Thermoplasmatota archaeon | reverse complement strand
GTTCCCTGACAGACCCGAATAACGTATTTTCCAAGCGGATGGAATCGAAACTGCGAATAAAAGGTGGCCACCCCATACACTCTGCTCAGAGATATACCCAGGTGGAATGCAATATTGTGCAGTGCCGCCCGGGGCAAGTAACCAAATTTCTTCTGCGTCTCCTGTAGCAACGGAATAAGGGAGCCCGACTGATGCTCGTAGTCTGCAACGTAGGTAAATTCATCTGTCATCTTCTATCACTCCTGTAGTCTTGTTAGGACACGGGGATTTTCGACATGCTATCACGCGTGCGTGTTACCTCCTCCACATGCCATAGTTCCCTTAGTGCTGCACAACCAGAGTCTCAGGTACCCGCTTGCTTCGTGGCGTCATAGCGTCAACTACGCGTTGAATCCCAATCATGTAGGCAGCAGTTCTCATATCCACCCCGTGACGATGCATCATGTCCGTTACCTGCCGGTAGGAGTCGGTAATTCTGTCTTCCAACTGAGTGTTAATCTCTTGTTCGCCCCAGCAGCTATTCTCCATGTTCTGCAGCCATTCAAAAAACGAAACGATGACTCCGCCACTGTTTGCCAGGATATCGGGGACAATAAGCACCCCTCGCTCGTAGAGCTTTTCACTGGCTGCCATGGTTGTGGGGCCGTTGGCACCCTCCACAATTATTGAGGCATTGATCCTGTCAACATTATTAGTAGTAATCTGATTTTCGATGGCTGCCGGTATGAGGATGTCACACTCCACCTCCAGCACCTTTTTTGATAACTCTTGTTCAACATTATCCTTGCCAGCCATCACTCGATGTTGCTGCACATAGTCCATGAAATCCTGCACATTGATACCCCGGGAATTGTACACACCGCCAGAGACATCGCTCAAAGCTACAACCTTTGCTCCCATCTGTGACAGCAAAAGAGCAGCGGTGCTTCCCACATTGCCAAATCCCTGCACAGCCACACTACACTCCTTAATATCTTTGCCCTGCTGTTTAGCTGCTTCCCGAGCGCAGATGGCAACACCCCTTCCCGTCGCCTCCGACCTGCCGGCTGACCCACCACAATCAAGGGGTTTACCCGTGACGCAGGCAGTTACTTTTTTGAATCCATTATAGTTGATTTTGTTGTAGGCCTCCATAAACCACCGCATGATTTTACTGTTGGTCCCCACATCAGGCGCAGGAATATCGTCATAGGGACCAATCACCGGGTTGATAGCCGTTACGTAGGCCTCAGTGAGCCGTTGCAGTTCAGCATCAGTCAGCAGTCCCGGGTCAACAACGATGCCTCCCTTTGCGCCCCCATAAGGGAGATTGGCAACAGCGCATTTCCAGGTCATCCAGGCAGCCAACGCTCTAACTTCGTCGATATCCACGGTGGGCCAGTATCTGAGGCCGCCCTTGTAGGGACCCCGAGCATTGTTGTGTTGAACCCTGTATCCAGTGAATACTTCCTTGGTGCCGTCGTCCATGTCTACTAACAGGTTTACGGTAATTTCTCTTTGGGGCTTCACCAAAATATTTTGCATACTGGTGTCTATCCCTAACTTGTCTGCAGCATCACGTACTTTGTTTTCCATTTCTTTATTCGGATTAATTTTTTGTTCCATTTTTGCCACCTCTAACCTGCAAATTTTGCAGTCCGTGTGTGGACTCGAAATAATCAGCGACAACTGGCCGATATTGTCTCGACCAGGGCGGTAATATGTTTAACATGTGCCCTCCAATTGAAAAACATCATTGATTCTGTGCAATGCAAGCTCTAGATCTTGCTGGTACTGGCCATAGTTGTCATAAAGCCACTCGCGGCTCCAAAGGGAGTAGCCACTGTCGATACTGTTTCCAGAAAATCCTTCTCCCAGACAGGCGGGAAGAGTGCAAATAACAAATTTTTGATCATCCCATGAAATGTTTTCATGAACATGAGTGATACCCACAAGAGCATCATCGAGATTTAAAAGCGGTGTCACCTCAGTACACCATTCAGGTGTCACGCAGTCCTCCATCGGCCCCTCAATCCAATCGAGCGATGCTATACGACATACGCCATCTGGCCACACCAGCAGCACCACTACATTTTCGGCTTCCCGTCCCTCTGAATACTCACCAGTGCATTTGGTGGCAAGCGCCAGACCCGGCATGTCATCTGAACAGCAGATATGCGACCAGTGTACTATGAGTTCCTGTATAGTAGCAGCATGAAATCTTTCGAAACGATGGTAATGCGGCAGCCACACCAACCGCTTCTTATCCCACGGGGTCTGCTGCAGCCTAATGGTCCCCACACCATTGATC
>JBNGDQ010000236.1:0-2298 GCA_049975285.1 Thermoplasmatota archaeon | reverse complement strand
TGTCTCCATCCTGCGGGGGATGGTTTGCCCAGCTCATGGGATTGCCGTGTCCCTCGAAATTCAAAAACCCGCAGCCCTCGCTGACTGCATCGATGATATCCTGCCCTTCGCTGAGCGTACCATCCGAAGTGAACAGCGTGGTGGAATCTATGCCCAGCGGATCCAGGTATTCGATGACCTTGGCCACGCTTTCTTCGCCGTCGTACCACTGGTCACCGGGGAAGGTATCGCCGCCGATGCCTACATAGCGGTTGGCCCAGTCGCTGCCCGCGGCGGTGGTCTCATAGGTGATGATCTTGTCCACCATGACGTTCACCTCGTAGACGTTGCGGCAGGCCAGCCGACCGAGATATACGTCGGGGAGCAAATCCAGGTCGTCTACCTTTCCTCCAAATGCTGCCATTTCGCCAAATAAATCATTATCATTGGTATCCCAGCTTTCAAACACGGCACTCCCGTTAACGTATCGGTAGACGTCGGCAAAGTAGAGATCGCTGAGGAAACGCTTGTCACCGTCGCCGGCATTCAGATGGGTATATCGTACCGGGCACCACCATTTTTCCTGTAGCAGGCCGCCGTTGCGGCCGCCGACGAGCATGACGTAGGTAACGCCCAGGTCTTCGATTGCATCCTTGATGTAGTACTTGATCTGTTCCGCCTCATCTCTTCCCTGCGCAGCTGCATAGACATCGTCGAGCGTCACGAGCTTGGTGGCTACATTGTGGTCTTCTTTGTGCTGGACCAGAGGCTGCAATGCATCGGTGAACTCAGCTGGTGCAATAATCAATAGGTCGTATTCGTCGGCGGTGAGCAGTGCTGTGGTTGGAAGGTCGTAGGTTACCTCGACGTCAATGTGGTCGACGATGTGGAGCTCATTGGCCTGCGGTGCATAGCGGGCAGGGAATGCCTGCAGAGTGAGAAATATCATATGCTCGCCCTGGTGTAGTCCGACCTGGGCGTTCCACTGCATCCACGTGGAGGGATACAGGGCATCGCTGTCATAGATGGGGCCCATCTGTTGGACGGACTCGACGTGCTGCATGTTGGTTGGCAGTGGCGTGGATGCTGGTGCAATGGGTGCATCCAGCTGCCGGGTTGTCACGTCGCCCAGGGTTACCTCGACATCCTGGATGTGGGTGCCCACGGGAAACGTCATTGTTTTTGTTATATACGGCAGCATGGGTTCTCCCTCGTTCATGGTGGTAGCGCTTGCGTCCGCCAGGTGTACGTTGACGTATTCGTCGGATGCCGGCTCGATGGTTAGCGGCGATGGCTGCAAGGAGAACGTCGCCGATGTGGTCATGCTTTCGGTATCGGTTGTATGGGTCAATGACATCTGTCCGGTTAACCCGGCGATGCCGCTTCCTAGAAGCAGTACGGGTACTGCTATGGCAATTAGCGTTTTTGTGAAGCCTCTCATGTTACCTCACCGGTTGGATAACGGGCAGTGGTATAAAGCTTTAGCTCTTCAAGAGAAGAACAGGGTGAAGGCCTAGATGGGTGGAAGTGCGAACTTTGAGACGGTTATCTCTCGGTCGCAGCGGGAGCAGACGAAATAGACCCGGTCATTGTAGGAATGATGTAGGAGCATGCCTCCACAGCATGGGCATCGTTGCATTTCTCTTTCCTCCCCACTATTAATCCTTTACGGGGTACATAACAGTTATCACGTAAATTGCTATCAATTGAGGGCAGCGCTACATGGCTTTCAGTCGCTTGATGCGCTCGTCCAGCGGGGGATGCGTCGCCCATATGGAGCTGCGCCGGGCTCGCTTGAATGGATTGGCGATGTAGAGCGGCGCCACGGTCTTGGAACCCTTGGGGTCGTCGGGCAGATCCGCCTTGATTTTTCGGAGGGCACTGGTCAGTCCCTCCGGATTCCGGGACAGCATGGCCCCGCTGGCGTCCGCCAGATATTCCCGGCGGCGGGACATGAAGAGATAGGCGAGGCGGCTGAACAGTGGCGCCAGGATGGCGAACACGACGGCGACGATGATGAGCGGCCCGGCGTTTTTGCCGCGTTGTCGTCCGGCGCCGTAGAACAGGCTGCGGAGCAGTATCTCGGCGATGAGGGCGATGGCGCCGACGACGCCCACGGTGACCGTGGAGACGAGGATGTCGTGGTTGGCGATGTGGCTCATCTCGTGGCTCATGACTCCCTCGAGCTCCTCCGCGTTGAGTTTTTCCAGGGCGCCTGTGGTCACGCAGATGATGGCCTCCTCCAGGTTCCTGCCCGTGGCGAAGGCGTTGATGTCGCTGGAGTCCTGGGCATATGCCTTGGGGACGGGCAGCCCGGCG
>JBNGDQ010000235.1:0-2306 GCA_049975285.1 Thermoplasmatota archaeon | reverse complement strand
ATGACGGCCATGAGATAATAGACGGCGCGGATGCCGAACGTGAAGCGATGCATCGCTCGCTCGAACACCTTCTGACGGAGCGGCTGATGCGCCAGCTCGCCTTTTTTCCCGTTTTCCAGCCGGCAGGCCATCCGCTCGATGTCCTCCGGCGGGACCCCGATGAGAATCGTGAAGCGGACCATGTGCCGCAGGGACAGCAGGAACATCATCAGCGCGAAGACGAGCACGCCGAACAAAAGCAGGAGCTTGACCTCCATGATGTGCGCCGGGGCTCCCGTCAGGTCGATCCAGTCTTCAAAGTTACGGACGAGCAGACCGAGCAGGACAAGGATAGCCGAGGAGAGAAACGTGGTCGACATGATCAGGTTCCGCATGCTCTGCACACCGACGATGGTCTCTTCCATGTTCGAGACGCGGGTCACCCAGGCTCGATACAACAGGTTGAGGAGACCGCGCTTCGCGGTCACCGGGTCCCGCAGACTTCTATATAACACCGTCGCGTAGAGCGCCACGCAGCCAGCGAAGACGGCAAGCGCTGCACCATTAAGCAGGTCCGGGTTCATGAGTTGAGCGCCAACAAAGACAGGGTTATATAAACGTTGTGGTTTTCGTGGCGTTATTGTTCGAGGGCGATCGGGCCGAGCATCCAGAAGGAATCGAGCAGCGAGGCGGTGCCCACCGTCACCGCTACCTCGACGGGGCCGAATCCCACCGGCAGCATCCGTATCTCCGTTGTCTCTCCCGCCGGGATGCGGTCGACGGAGCCATGCAGCGTATAAGACAGCACGTATGGTCCCCGCAGGGTAAGCGACCACTGTACATCTGAACGTGGCTCCTCCCGCTGGTTTTCCACTCGGCAGGTGATGCCCATGCCGCCGGAGAGCGACAGCGTCAGGCCCGGGTCTCGTACCGATACCAGCCACATGTCCTGGCTGCGGGAAAAAGAAGACGAATATCCCGCCGCGATGTATCGGCGCGTGTCAGCCTGAAGCACCGCCTTGAAAGCATCGTCGCCGGCTCCGCCGACCTCTCGGCTCCACAGTATCTCCCCCTGCGGGCCGATCTTGACCAGCCAGCCGTTGGCGTCTGGATTCTCACCATCGGGATGTGTTCTCACCCCGGCGACGAGGTAGCCGTCATACACCGGGAGGATGGCTTCCGCGCCTTCCCAATATCCGCTGCTCCAGCCGTACCGGCGGTTCCATTCCACGTGGCCCGTCCCATCGGTCTTCACCAGCCAGAGGTCAGACGCATCTTCATCGTGGGAGTCCGAGATGGCGCCGCTGGCCAGGAAGCCGCCATCCGCTGTGGGCTGCACGTCACCGATGTAGCCGTCGCTTCCCTCTCCGAGCAACTGTTGCCAGGTGACGTTGCCTTCCTCGTCGGTTCGTATCAGCCATCCGATGCCGGGTTCCTGCTTCCAGCTATTGACCACTATGATGTAGCCGCCGTCCTGGACCTGATGGACACCGGTAGCTCCCGCGTCCTCCAGACCGGTAAAGAAGCGAGTCCACTGTTTGTCTCCCCCGGTGTTGGTCTTCATGAGCCAGGGAGTCATATATGATGACTGGGTGCCGGACTGGTTGATGCTTCTCCCGGCGACGATGTAGCCGCCGTCCGCGGTCGACGCGACGTGATGTGCAATGCTGACGTTCACCGGGTCATGCAGGTAGGTCTTGTTCCACAGCATCCCGCCCCCTTCATCTATCTTGAACAGCCAGGCCTCGCCCGAGTTCTCGTCCATGCTGTAGAGACCGGCAATCACGTAGCCGTCTTCAGCGTGGACAATCCCGGCTGGCAAGTCTGTATGCCGCGAGCCATACGTCTGGTTCCAGCGCTCGGCGCCCTCCCCGTCGGTTCGGATCACCATGACGCTGTCTGCCCCTGAGCCGTATGAATCTGTGGGGCCCACCAGCATGTAGCCGTCCCCGTTTGATGCGAGGCCGTATACCCGTTCATGGCCGCTGCCGCCATACGTCTGGTTCCATTCATCGTCGCATGCTGATGTCGATGCTGTCTCGAAGCCAAAAAGCGCCTGCCCGGATGTGCCGGCTGGTATCATAACTGTGCAGGCGATGAGCAGGCAGACGAGGATATGCTGTCGCACTGTCTACACCTCCATCTATCTATCTATCAGGATATGCTTTATATTCCCTGGGGTGTCTGCCGTGCTTGTATGCCATCGGCAGTCTTTGCCTAGCTTCCGCTACCCGTTACCTTAATGGTGAATGACGTGCGTGGTGGCTGTCTCACTGGAGCAGGGCTTTGAGGTCGTCTGGGGTCTCCGGCAGCTCTTTGTAGCGGTT
>JBNGDQ010000234.1:0-2309 GCA_049975285.1 Thermoplasmatota archaeon | reverse complement strand
ACTTTTTGAGATTCGCCTCATTCAAGGAGGCGGCTAGCTATTATGATGAAGATACTAGATTAGGAGTGTACCTCGGTTTTGCCCTCGAATTAGCGGAAAGCAGGGAGGGTAAACGGGAGACAGAGAAAGAAGCACCGTAATAGTGTCATTTGTTAGCACGAAATATATTATTGTGTAAAAAACAATATTTAATTTAATAATTTTAGATATATATTATAATTTATATTAGTTATTTTGAAACCAATGGATACCGCCCTTCTTCCATAATGATAAAGGCAATATAAAATATAAATATTATCGATATATAAAATAATAAATATACTTTTTAGCTAAAATGATAAAATGACGGGGGCAATCAAGCTATATATTAGCACGGTGCGGCTGCATGTTTTTAAATTCCCGCTGCATTGCGATGTTGCAGGATGGCACGGAAAAGCAAGAATCTCCATGACGTTGCCCTGCGGGGATTCGAGAAAGCTATCTCGGCGACGTTCATGGGAACCATCTACACCGCCTTTTTCAGGCAGATGACCATCAAGGAGTTCCAGATGGCCGGCATCCAGCCGGAGCATCGTGTCCTCCACGTCGGCTGCGGGAGCGTGCCCAATACGCTGCTCATCCTGGCTGAGGCTCGGCCTGCATCATACGTGGGCATCGACAGGGACAGAGTGGCAGTAAACCGGGCCCGGGAGATGGTCCAGCAATACGGGCTCAGGCAGAGAGTTACGATAGCGGAAGACGATGCGCTCACAGTGGACTATAGCCGTTTTGACCTCATTATTCTCTCGCTTGGCGTGGAGCCCCGTGAGGCCATCTTGGCTGCCATGCGGGAGGGCATGCAGAGCGACGCGAAAATCGTGGCTCGCAAGCCCTGGGATTTCATGGATCGGCTGTACGGCCGGAAGGAATTCATTCCACAGGGTTTCCACATCGTCGATGTTTTTCATCGCCCGGATTTCATTAAGTCGATGCTACTGGTGCCAGAGGAGCGGTGAGGCATCGTATCTCCCGTCGCTGGGCTATAGCATATCCAGTGATTATTTGCCTGTGACCTGCCACGATATGATCGAGCTGTGGGTCGCCGGTATCGACGAACAGCGACGGGGTCTCATTGAGCTTGTGCGGCGTCGCCGCGATGATGAGGTTGTCCACGCCCACTTTTTTGATGACTGCGGGGCTTATCTGCTGGTTGCCTCGCCCCAGGATGCATCCCTGCCGCCCGATGGGGCTCACCACTATCTGGGCCGGTCGGCCGTCAAGCGCTGTGAGGATGTCTGCTTCACTGCCATCTTTGACTTTGAGCTGGCTGTCAATGATGACGTCGACGCCCAGTCTGCTGCTCTGTACGTCCAGGGCGGCGGCGATGGCTGCCGTGGTGCTGCCGCCGCCGAGGATACAGATGCCGCGCTGTACGACCAGTGAGAGGAAGGAGGCAATCTGCTGTTTGCACGCCGTTTCATCTACGGTATGGTACAGCTGTTTCCCTCGCTGGACGAGTGCTGGCATGGTGAGCGTGCGGGTGATACCGTATCGTCGTATGTTCATTCGGCCGTTTCGCATGTCTCGTTCGTTGATATCCATGATTTCTCGCTCTGTGACGGCTGCGTTGTCGTGCAGGAAATGCTGGATGATGACCGTGGCTGCTGGTGGGGTGAGTGCGAATACCGCGGAGTACATCTTGACGCCGGCGGGGATGCCCAGGATGGGCACGTCTTGGCCGACGATGCTGTAGATGTCGCGGGCGGTTCCATCGCCGCCGCAGAACACGATGGCATCCACGCCTTTGTCGAGGAATCGTCTGCATGCAGTGCGGGTGTCGGCCGCCGTGGTCCGGGCTGCCGGTGTATAGACCACCTCTGCCCCGTTGTTGAGACAGGTGGCTCCCATATCGCCGTCGCAGGTAAGCACATGGCCGTCGATGTTTCTCATCGCCTGAATGGCTCGGGCTGGAGCGACTGGAAGGGCGCCCCGCCGTCGTGCCTCGTCAACAACGTGGTCGGTTCCCTTGAGGCCCACGCGGCCGCCCATGCCGGCGATGGGGTTGACGAGGAAGCCAATGGTTTTCATTGTAGGGGTAGGTTTTCCATGGCTTTCTGAACGAGCTCGACGGGGTATTCATAGTCTATCAGCTGTCCGTCGAGGTAGGCGTCGTAGGCGCCGAGGTCGAAGTGGCCGTGCCCGGAGTTGTTGAAAAAGATGATTTTTTCCTCGCCGGTTTTCTTGCAGCAGAGTGCTTCGTCGATGGCTGCTTTTACTGCATGTGCTGCCTCGGGGGCAACCACGAATCCTTCTGTTTGAGCGAAGAGCTG
>JBNGDQ010000233.1:1154-2315 GCA_049975285.1 Thermoplasmatota archaeon | reverse complement strand
CATCGATATCGTGTCATCTATACCTCGCTTCTTGAACAATGTCCTGAGGGTATTAGTAGTTACCCCAAATTAACAATATTGAAAAGTATTTCTAGTTTTTATAGCACACTACCGCGGAGATATATGAAACGAATAAAACAATGGTTCCCATGGCAATAATTTTGATGTAACATTGCAGAAACGATCCGGAAGCCAGCCCAGCGCTTGCGACGCTCCTTACCCCGAAGATAGGGTATCTCGCAGCGGCGGATTTGGCTCGAGAATCTATTAAGACTGGTATGGCGATTCCGGAGCATATGACAGTAAGCAGATATCGCCAAGACGAACGACACGAAAAGAATTAGTAGCAACACGTCTATTATTGTCCACAAAAGGTGATACAAGATGGCAAAATATCGATGTACCGTCTGCAACTGGGTCTATGATGCGGAGAAAGAGGGGAAAAAGTTCAGTGACCTTCCGGAATCGTATACTTGTCCGGTCTGTGGATCACCAAAGTCAGCATTTGTTCCTGAGGGCATTATCAAAGAAGATGCATCTATCGACACCACGGTCGCAGATAAAATCGTAGAACAACTCGTAGCTCTTGGTGTTACCCACATCTATGGCATTCCTGGCGACTCCAATCTTCCCCTCATCGACGCCATACGGAAAAGCGAAGACATCAACTTTGTTCTCACCCGACACGAGGAAACAGCCGCCTTCATGGCGTCAGCGCACGGCAAGATGACGGACCACCTCGGCGTTTGCATATCTATTGCTGGTCCGGGTTCAACCAATCTAACCACCGGACTCGTTGATGCCGCCACCGACCGGAGCCCTGTGCTGGCATTTACTGGCCAGGTGCCGGAGATATACCTGGGGAGCGAAGCCTTTCAGGAAATAGAGCAGACAGATATCTTTAAACCATTTGCTTGCTACACCGAGGTGGTCGCTCGTACTAACCAGGCTTTAAATGTGCTTACCATGGCCGTGAAATATGCCTATAAAAAACCAGGGGTTTCCGTTCTCAGTACGCCTACAGATATCCTCGTTGAAAAACTGGGAGAAACAATACGCATCCCAGAGAAACGAATATTTACCAACGAGGTCCACCCACCGGAAAAGAAGCTTCAACAGGCAGCTGACTTAATAAATGAAGCAGAGCGCCCCATCCTCTTT
>JBNGDQ010000233.1:0-1144 GCA_049975285.1 Thermoplasmatota archaeon | reverse complement strand
GTTGGGTGGGGGGGACGCCATGCAAGAAACCTCCTTATAGAAATTGCAGAAAAACTACATGCCCCCATTGCAACGACTTCTCGGGCAAAGGGTGTAGTTAACGAGGCACACGACCTCAGTTTGGGTGTCCTTGGTTCAATCGGTTCTAAACACGCCAGTCAGGCCGTCAAAAACAGCGATCTCATCATCATCGTCGGATCTGGGTTCCGGCAGGCAAACCTTGTTCCGGCAGAACTCCCGCTTATACAACTAGACATCGATCCCACACGCATCGGTAAAACATTCGATATAGCCGTTGGTCTTGTTGGTGATGCGCAGCAAACCCTACAGGAGCTCGCCCCATTGTTAGACGAAAAACCGCCGAACGATGAATTTCTTTCAATGATACATAAAATACGGCAAAAACACCGTGTCGAGCTGCAGGCAGACGCTACAAACACCTCTGTACCCATCTATCCGGGCTACGTCATACAGGCGCTCAAGCGAAACGTATCCGATGATGCCATTATATGCGTTGATGTCGGCGACCACACCTACTGGTTTTATAAAAAATTCATCTGCGAGGGGCAGCGTACCTATATGTCAGCAAACATGGCAAGCATGGCTTTTGGGCTGCCAGCATCACTCTCCGCATCAATTGATTTTCCGGATAGACAGGTGGTCTGCATCACCGGTGATGGGGGTTTCGCCATGCTCATGGCTGATTTTACTACGGCGGTCCGGGAAAACCTTGCTGTCACCATTGTGGTTTTCAATGACGGAAAACTCAAAAACATAAAAAAAGAGCAAGAGAGAGATGGCTTTCCTGAATACGGTGTTAGTTATCCCAATCCCGACTTCGCCTCGTTTGCTCGGACCGCTGGCGGTGAGGGTTATCGAGTGGAAGAACCAGAGAAGCTCGATGAGGCACTTCAAAAGGCTCTTACATCAGAGAAACCGGCTATCATAGACATCGTAGTTGACTCAGAGGCGATGGTTGCTGCCACTAAACATGTGGAGTGAAATGCACGTTGTTAAGGCATTTCAGAAACTACATATCTCGATAGGCAATAAAATGCCCCCAATTGAGATAACTCCGTGAAAGCAAATTACAGTAGTAAACTCATAATCGCCTGCCGGAGCAGCAAGCGGCTCAGGACGAGGC
>JBNGDQ010000232.1:0-2320 GCA_049975285.1 Thermoplasmatota archaeon | reverse complement strand
ATGAAACGGGTGCTGGTGCTCCTCGTTGTTTTTCTCTTCGTGGCTCCCGGGGCAACGGCATGCAAGGACATCATTGCCACCGGTGATGCCACTGCAGGCGACTATAATCTGCTGCTCAAGGTACGCGACCCGTCACGCCCGGGGCTCCAGGTGCTCTGCATGGTCAACGAGAGCTACCGGTATACGTATCATACCCCCTGGCTGGGCACCGAGGAGACCTATGTCACCGAGCGTGCATTCATCGGCGTCGCCACCGAGGGAGACGTGCCGCCCAACATCGTCAAGCCCGGGATGGCGTTGAGTGACGCCGGCATCGCCTACGGGGACGCAGATTTACCCTCATACTGGCGGAATCCATCCCGGCATGCCTGGGATGACTTCGACTGGATACGCTACGCCTGCCAGAGCGCTTCAACTGAGGCACAGGCCGTCGACATGCTCGTCAGCGTCGTGGAGGACATGCATGCGCCCGGGGTCCCCGAGAATCTGTTCGTCGTGGGGCCCAGCCAGGCCTTCATCATTGAAGCGACCGCGTATCATTACAACGTCCAGGAGGTTCACGGTGTCGCGGTGCGCAGCAATTACCCCAAGCAGCTCTGGGATAACATGCTCCTCAAGCGGCTCTTCGTGGCTCCCTCATTCGGCAGCGCTTTTGAGGGCGACGTCCACCGGGGTCGAGTCGTCCGACTGGGCTCACTGCTCGGTGTCCGGCTGCTCAGCATTGACGATGATGCAGTCACGGTCCGGCAGTCACCCTTCGGGGAACGCGTCGATATCGCCGAGGGAGACGGCGCCACCGTGGGCTTCTTCCGGGTCAACGTGCTCGAGTCCAGCGGGAACACTGCCCGTCTGTCCGTCCGGTATCGATATGCAGCCTGGGAGGACGAGATCATGCGGCGAGTGCAGACCAGATATGGAGCCATCACGCCACATGACATGATGGACTGGTCCCGGCTGCACAGTGACGACCTGCAGGGCATGCGGGGCATGTGCGAAGACGAAGAAAAAGGCGCCATGGTCTACCGGATACCCCGGCAGGACTATGAGACATTCAGCATGGGCTGGTTTGCCCCCGACCAGTGCAGCGGCATCTACGTGCCCGTCCACATTGCCGACACAGCCATCTACGGTCCCTATCAGAGCGGGAGCGCTGCCTCGCTCGCCGTGCAGTTGCTTCACCGCTACGGCCATGGAGGCATCACGGACGCCTGCCGGCAGGTCGAATGTGTCTTCCTCAAGGAAAACGACGCGGTTGAGGCAATCGCCCGGCGGGCCGACGATAGCCAGGTCGCTGCGGTGCTCACCACCTCGGATGTCGAGATGCAGCGGCAGGCATACCTCATGCAGAACGTGTTCCTCACCGCCGGGGAGGATGACGCCATCGCGGCGGCTCGAGCCTGGAATAGCAGCTACGAGAACACGCTCGGCAATCTCCGCCGCGTGGTACAGCAGGCTCCCCCGGATGTAGTTGCTATGCTTGTCGACGTAGCCGCCAGCATCGCTCGAGCCCGGGCCAGCATCGCCGAGATCGTCACCGGAAAGGATGAAGCACTGGACCGCTACCATGAGGGACAGGACCACGCCGGAGCGGGTAGCTACAGCGACGCCATGCAGGCCTTCATCGACGCATACGACCGGGCGGAGGCAGCGCTGTCTAGCAGCCAGGGCGGCGGCACGGTATCAGAGGAGGAACGTCGGAATGACTTGGCAGCAGTGGCCATCGGAGTCATCCTGGCCTGTATTGTGTTGTTCGTGGTTATCCGGCGGCGATGGTAGCCGGGGCACCGTAACCTTAAAATGGAAGCATCCGTTGGGGTCGATGCATGAGAACGGCAACAGTGACTCTTGCATGCCTCATAGCGGTCATGTTTTTCTTGACTACTTCGTCTTCATTCATCGAGATGGATGCAGCTCTGCATCGTTCAGCCGATGAACATCTATCCAGCGAGGAGACGATAACTGTTGAGGTAACCGATGTCAGGACACTGGAACCCGGTATTCCTGCCTCGCTGTATGTCTCCATCTCGGTCAACGGTGAAACCCGGGTCAGCCCGATGCTGGATGGCCCTGCCTGCTACGATGTCGGATGGCGTGCCTCGATATTCGTTCCCGCTGACATGGTGGAGGTGCCCGTCACGTTGCAGCTCTGGGCACAGGGCGATGGAGGAGAGCAGCCCTGCGACATCGGTGGCAGCGACACCGGCGCCATGGTGAACACCGGGCGCAGTGCTACGCTGCTGTACAATCGTTCGACGGGAGACTGGACGGGCGATGATTATCGCGGTGACCCGTCGGGCTACGGCCGGTTGAACGGCTGCGA
>JBNGDQ010000231.1:0-2322 GCA_049975285.1 Thermoplasmatota archaeon | reverse complement strand
TGGTCGTCCCATAGATAGCGGTCGAATGTGGCGGGGCGCCCGCATGCTCGGCGACGGAAAGACCTGGCGAGGGTTGCTTGCTGGAGTCGCCATCGGCATCATTGCCGGTTTTGCTATGAACAATATTGCACCAGATACGTTCGGCAACGGTATTGCTGCTGCCGCCATCATTGTCTCGCTGCCCCTGGGTGCGCTGGTCGGTGACCTGGTGGAGAGCTTCCTGAAGCGCCGCATTGGAAAGGAAAGCGGGGAGAGCTGGCCCGTGGCTGACCAGATGGATTTTTTGTTTGGCGCCCTGCTGCTATCCTACCTCGTGAGCGTTGTATTTGAGCAGAGCAGCGAGGGCAACTGGTTCCTCGAGCATTTCACCGGGTGGCACATCGCGTTTCTGCTGGTGTTCACCCCGCTCGTCCATTATCTAGCCAACGTGATCGGCTATCTCCTTGGATTGAAAAAGGTTCCCTGGTGAGAATATGACGGAAGAAAATGAGGAAATGAATGAAGAGCTTCGCCGGTGGCTGGAGGAGCACGGCGACGAAGTCCACGATGAAGAAGAAGCAGAGGAGCGCTTCGCCGCGGACGTGTCAGGCCGCTGCATTATCTGTAAGGCACGGCAGGCGAAATATCGGTGCGTCAGGTGTGGCAAGGCGGTCTGCCCCTCGTGTTTCCTGGTGCTCTACGGCCTCTGCCGGAACTGCGCCTCTCCAGACACGGCGCGACGGCTGAAAAACGGTGAGAAGGACTACGGCGTCGACATCATCAAATAACCGCGGCTCGCTGCAGGGCTAGCGGGAGGGATGCCACTGCTCGTGGAGCTTTTTTACGTTGCTTTCGCAGGCCTGCAGCCGTTGTTCCAGCTCGGCGTTCTTTTTCTCAAGTTCCTCTATCTTTGCTTTCAGGGCTTCGATGTCGCTCATGAGTATACAAAGCATTGATTTATTTGAAGGTATTGCCTGCTGTTCCAGCGGTTGTTTTTGTATTCCTTTTTTCAGGGAACACCAATAACATTTTATGGCCTGGCAATGATACAGATGCATGAAATCGCCGCTACATGAACTGCACGAGGAACTGGGAGCCACGTTTACCGAGTTTGAGGGACATACGATGCCCCTGCAGTATACGTCGATCAAGGATGAACATCTCACCGTCCGGCACACCGTCGGCGTGTTCGACGTATCCCATATGGGCAATCTCTACCTGCGAGGACCCGACGCATTCAAACTGGTGAGCCGATTGACCACCTGCAACCCCGAAAAAGTCCCCGTGGGCATGGGCTTCTACACAGCAATCCTGCGGGACGACGGTACCATCATCGACGACGAAGTCTTCCTGCATACCAACAGCGATGAATACCTGTTCGTCCCCAACGCAGGCCGCCACGACACCGTCGAAGCATGGTTCGAGAAACAAGCCGGGGGCATGGACGTCACGCTGGAAAACCGGAGCAGCATGGACGTCATCCTGGCCGTGCAGGGCCCACAATCCATGGAAGCGCTCAGCCAGGTCGTCGATGCCCCACTCGATGACCTTAAACTGTTCGCCTGCACCGAGGTTGACTGGGGAGACCGCTGTATCCTCTCCCGGACCGGCTACACCGGCGAGCGGGGCTTCGAGCTCTACGTGACGCCCGGGAGCGCCGGCGGAGCACTATTCCGGGAGCTCCTCCAAGCTGGCGAAGCCCACGGCATCAAGCCCATTGGCCTGGGCGCCCGTGACACCCTGCGCCTCGAGAAGGGATTCGCATTGGCGGGCAACGAGTTCGCCGGCGGCCGCACCCCAATCGAGGCAGGCATGGGCTGGGCGATACACTGGGATCACGACTTCATCGGCAAAGCAGCGCTGGAAGCACAGAAGGACAGCGGGCATGACCAGTTGACGTTTCTCCGCTGCACCGGGCGGGGGATTCCCCGGCATGGGCATCCCGTCGAACATGACGGTGAGCCGGCCGGTATGGTGACCTCAGGCACGTTTTCTCCCTGCCTCAAAACCGGTATCGCGATGGCCTACATCTCGCCCGGTTTTCAGGATGCCGGCGAATTTGATATCCTCGTCAACGACCGACGGATCCCGGCCATGGCAGTGAAGCCGCCCTTCGTGGGAAAGGGAGACTGTTGAGGTCATGAAAACATTATGTAACGCCTTAAATTAAATAGACGCTGGCGGGGGACAGGGATTCCTCCATAGAGATAATGGAGCCGTCGGGCGGTATCTATTACCACGGCGAACGAATATGGTCCTCGTTCACACCCTTCTGGACAGCCTTCATCGGGTCATCGACCATCGAGGTTTGAGACGGAAGCCAGCTCCAACATCGTTTCCGTG
>JBNGDQ010000230.1:0-2324 GCA_049975285.1 Thermoplasmatota archaeon | reverse complement strand
GCTCCCCGCTTTTTATACCTCGCGAATGCAATAGACCTGTAAAAGAAGGCAATATATATTAAAAGGCGTTACCATTTCCAGATATTGTATCAATATGTCACAGAGATCTCGCATTCACATTGCTATACCTATCGTCGTCTGTATATTACTCAGTATTCCGCCTACTATAGTCCCGTTGTCTCATCCAATCGATGCCACTCGGCAAGCAACTGCAAGCCAAGAAATAATTGAGGTGGCATTGTATGACACCTTCGGACGCAACAACCATTACATCGAAGAACTTTTGAACTACAACTGGACTGCCACCAGCCAGAGCTACCGCTTCAACGTGACCATACTAGATGCTGACGACGTCTCCGGCATGGCAAACGTGTCACTCACCACCGAACGCTTCGATGTATTCATCATAGGCGCCAGCGCTGACTCATATCTAATCGATGGCTTGGACCCGACATGGACGCGCAACGTCCAGCAGTTTGTGGCAAACGGGGGCGGCTACCTCGGCATCTGTGGTGGCGCCAATGCGGCAAGCTTGGGATTCGAGCAGCCGCGAAACTGGTTTCAGCGACGGGTCAACCAGGGGGTGCTCGGGCTTGCCGACATCTACATCAATGATCGGTTTCTTGGTGAATGGCAGTATCTGTTAAAGTATGGCTGGGGAGGCAATGGAGACTATGGCCCAGGTCAGACGTCGTCCTATATCAGTGTGAATATGACGGTGCATGAAACACCTGATAATGTGATATTCGAGGGCTACCAGGGACGCTATCGGTATATCACCTATGCCGGCGGACCAGGCATGTATCCTGCCGATACAAACAATCCGATGCATGGCTCCGTCATCCCGCTGTTGACCTACAATGAGGAGCCTATGGACACGAAGCCTATTCATTACTGGCGGCCTGCTCTTACCGGTTGGAAGATAGCGGCAAATGTGACTACGGATCTCTATGGTACCTATGCCGGCGTTGCTACGACGTACAATGATGGTCGCGTCGTCCTCTATGGCCCGCATCCAGAGGATGGTGTCGTGGTCAACGGAACCATCTATGAATACCGTGGCTATGGGATGCCGAGCTTTTTCTTACCTATTGAAACCTATCTCTTCAACTATGTCGGGGCATCGCTGGGGGAGACATACAACTGGTGGATTGTCAGACGATCCGTGGCTTGGGCTGCAAATATTACTGATGGTGAACTGCCTCCAATACCTTGAACTGATGCTGATGGCGCACCTTCGCTGCAAAAATACGCGATAACCTACCCATACAAGGAGTATGCCCCTCGCAATTTTTAGTAAATCCTCATTTATCCTATAAAGTATTCGAGCAAAGAAGCGTTCAGGTCCTCCTGAGCATATTTTTTGATCCCGCATGCTCTGTTCCCTTTGGTTATACTCCCCGCGAGTGGGATGCAGAAAGATGGCTGATTATCCGACGATGCCAAGGATGAATCCGAGGAGTGCAAAACCACTGTTTAATAGTAAAATCTGTATCGATATGCCGATGTTGGTGATGTCTTTGAGGGGGGTAAGGATTGCAAGGAGAAAGAATATGTCGGCAGGGACAATAATGACGATATACCAAACGCTAAGAGCATTCCACCAGTATGGGAGAGGCGTCAGGGCAACAGCCACAGCGATGAATATACCTCCCATGTATAGAGCGTTTTTTATTCCGATCGTCATGGGCAGCGTCACCCGTTGGGCACTATCGCCTTCTACATCTTTTACATCCATGAATATTTCTCGTCCCAACATTATAAAAAATGCCATAAACGCGAGTAAGAGCGTGTCATGAACGTTGCCGACGGCTGCTCCCCCTAAAATCAAAGCCATGGCTATGATAAAGGCAGTGAGAAGGTTACCAATAAATCCTATATTTTTGTAGTATCTCTCGTATATCATCATCAATACGAGCCCAGTAACAACTATTCCGAAACAGGATATATTGATGGCCACTGATAGCCCGACCGCAATAGAGAATGACACAAAAGAGAAATACAAGGCGTCATGGGAGGACAATTTTCCAGAGGGCAGCGGTCTGTCTGGATGCGCGATTTGGTCTATGTTCCGGTCGAAATAATCATTGATGGCCATTGACCCGGCTGTCATGAGAAAAACAACAATCATTGCAAAGAACAATCCAATTGTCTGGAATTGGTAGCCTCCGACAATCCCGCCGACAAAAACCGCGAGAGATGCCATTAATACATATATGGGCCTCATCAATTCGATATACCCCATCGCTTTTTGCAGAACTATGCGCCTGCCCACAACAGATAAACATACGCCCGTATATATACCAAAGGATAGTATGTACGGC
>JBNGDQ010000229.1:0-2325 GCA_049975285.1 Thermoplasmatota archaeon | reverse complement strand
TCCATACACCGGCAGAGCTCTGTTCACTGTTTTCAAGATGAAGGCCCGACAGCCGTCTGGCTAGATAGAAGCGGCTGATAGCTAACGGTCACGCAGGTGTGTCTCCCGGGGCTACATCCAGGCGAACACCCATGCTTTGTCTGTTCCCACGTTGCCGGCGGCGTCGTAGGCCTGCACCTCCAGTAAATGAAAACCGAACGGGGCATCCGCCCATTCCTGCTCGAATGACGGCTCATCAGTCGAGATGACGAGTTCGCCGTCCAGGTAGTACTCTATCCGCTCGAGGCCGGACAGGGCATCCTCTGCGGATCCCTGTACGGTGACGGTGCCGATGATGACCACGCCCAGTGGAATGCCGCGATGCTGGTCAAAGAAATAGAAGCTACCGCGCTCAGGCCGCGTCAGGTTGACCTCCGGGGGGCTGCTGTCCACGTATACCAGCGTGGTACAGGTTGCCGTGTTTCCAGCCGCGTCGGTGACGGAGAGCTCCGCATAGTATTTTCCCTCCTCGGCGTAGGCATGAGAGGCGGTTTTTCCGGTGGCGGTTTCACCGTCATCGAAATCCCAGGAATAGGAGACAATGGGCGCGATGAAGCCCACGCTCTTCCCTCCGTCGAAGGTGACCGGCTGGCTGACACCGGTGAAGTAGGGGCCGCCCGCCCTCGCGATGACCGGGGAGGTATCAACTGAGATGAGGAAGTGTTCCATCTGGCAGTCCCCGTAGGCTATCCGGAAGTACCCGTTTTCACCCCAGGTGTCACCCCAGCTGTTCTTTACGATCCAGCATTCGAGGTCGTCGTCGTATCCGACGATGACCACCTGATGGTTGATGTCCCGCGTGGATTCTTCTCCGGGATGCTCGTATACGCCGCCGTCGTAGCTGCCGAAGCCGTCCATGACCGCCATCTCGGCGACTAGGGGGCCATGGCTGACCAGCATTGCTTTGATCTCCTCCCGTTCTGGTCTGCTCATCCCGTCGTATTCGGTGACCGGATAGAGCGTGTTCCGCCAGTCACTGCATTTATCCGGGCAAGGAATATTGTCATTTGCAAAGTAGGGAAAACATGAGTCGGTGATGGCACCCCCGTTATCACGCAGATAGCGATAAGCCCACCAGGCGTTCCATCCCCGGCAGCCACCGCTGTTACTGGGGCAGGAGAGCAGATATTGCTCGGATAGGTCCACGTCGAGCTCTGGATTGCCAGCCCTGATGTTCACCATGGCTTCCAGGGCGCCTATGGCGGCGAATCCCCAGCAGCTACCGCAGCCACCCTGTGACTTCGCGTCGGTCATCCAGTCTCCGCGTACGCCGTCGACGGTTGCATTTCGCCAGTCCCACACTGGCGGTGTTGCTCCCGCGCTGGCAGTCTTTGGAGCGAGGTCTGCTCCGCTGATGTCCGCCTCCGGCACGTCGTATTCCGCGATGGAGATGCATCCATAATGCTGATTGGTTGTATCTGTGACGGAGAGATAATGGATGCTTTTTTCGTCAAGGTTTAGATTGTGGGCGGCGGGCACTACGAACAGTGCCGCTACCATGAGGCAGACCAGTCCCTTCGAGATGTAACTCTGATGCATGGGTAATGAATACCCGCTGGTTTTAAAACCTTCCCGCCCTTTGAGGGCGAGCTGCGTTCCTCGGTGATGAGCTCCCGGTTTCTGTGTCTTTGAAGGCCCCGACCGACTATTTTGATAGCTATTTGCTATCTTTTAGGCAAACATTTATATATTACCTATGTGTTGTTTTTATCGGGATCAGCATGGAGGTTGAGGCAATGACGCCAGACATACACTCCCCGTATACCGGGGACAACGGAGCGGGAGGCATGCCACAGGAGATACAACAACTGGCCGACCTTATCCGTCTCCACCTGAAGGATATCTACTATCAGATTCTGAAAGAGAAAATCGTGCGGGAATTCGATGAGCGTTTCCAGGAGATCCGCAAACGCTACATCCAGCGGGAAATAAACAGCCTCTTCATGGATAAACAGCTCATTCCCTTTCACAACTACCGTGAATACGCGAGCATCGACTACAAGAAGATGGGGGTTCCCTTCTTTGTTCACGTTCGTTCCCTGAACCTGCTGTATAACTATATAAAACTGCAGTACCGTGAGAACATCCAGTCCGTCATACAGCTCCTCCAGAGGGGACTTCTGGCACAGAACAGGATAACCCAGGACAGGCTCATGCGGCATGCCTCCGGGCTCGAAGAACTCGAAGAGAAAATACGTCTCTTCGATTACTCCCTGTCGCCGGAATCTGAAGACGGAAAACAGTTCCAGCGGCTCCGGTTCATGCTGGCCTCCGATCCGAGCCAGC
>JBNGDQ010000228.1:0-2350 GCA_049975285.1 Thermoplasmatota archaeon | reverse complement strand
TATTCTATGAGCCGTTACCCAGCGAGATACGGAACATCCAACGCCGCGGGCGGACGGGTCGCACCAGCATCGGCAGGGTGAAGGTCCTTATCGCGGAGGACAGCCGAGATGAGGCCTATCTCTGGGCTGGGGTGGCACGAGAGAAAAAGATGAAAAACTATATCCGATGGATGGAAGCACACGCCAAACACACCCACTAACACCAGGGGACATGCTGAGCCATCCCAACGTTGGCATGACGTTGAGAAATGTAGGGCGTCTAAAAATCGGAGAATACATGGTGGGAGCCACACTGGCTGCAGGTGGGGATACTGACGATGAAATAGTCGCCGATGAAAAGATGGTCCATGCTCTGCTCATCGACCGCTGGATCCCCGGACAGTTCTTGTACCGCCCGGTGGAGCATGGATTCCTCCTCGGGCGTCATGGGCTCCAGGTCGCCGTCGACGGCAAAGATGTCAACCTCGATATGGTGCTCATTGCCACAGTCCATGCAGGCGACGGGGCCCCAGGTAGCCCATCCCTCTTGTTCCAGTATCTCTCTATATTCCGCTGCCGACAACACCTGTAACGATTTTTTGACGTCTTCCATGTAGGTTTCTCTCGTTGTATATACCTCGTCATCAAGCCATCCGAATTCATCATCTTCAGGGATACTATTTCTGCATTCATCGCACAATAAAATTATCTGTAGCTCTTCGGGTGTTCCGCACACGCCACGTTGCACCTCCTTACGAGCCACATGCTTGAGCAGGTCGACTTCTTCCTTGTGGAGATCTCCGGTGCCGCATTTGAAGCATTTATACAGGGATCCCTCCACCGATATGTCGTCCAGCCCGCCGATGATGTCTTTGAACTGGTGGAACTCTGGTGGTATCTGTGTTCCCACCGTTCTGGCTATCTGGAGCCCCCGCTTAATCAGTTTTTTACATGCCTCCAGGCTGGCGTCCTGGTGGGGCAGCCGGGTTTTGATGTCCTGCACTCTGTTTTGTGGTGCGTTGTAGCTCCCGAAGCAGTCCTTCAGGCCCATCTTCCATTCGTCGACCAAGACGGCGATGAACGCCAGGTTGCCATTAGCTTTTTTCCGGGCGATAAGGATGAATCGGCTGCCAGGCTGCCTGGTGATCGATGTAGTATGGAGGGGGAGATTATCGATGTGTTCTCGCTCATTTCGCTCCATCTCTCGCTCTCTCTGCAGGCAGCATTTCTTGTATTTTTTGCCCGAGCCGCAGGGGCAGGGATCGTTTCTCCCCACCTTTTTCGATGTCCCTGCGTCATCTCTCTGGTTTTCCATCACCGTTGTTATGCCGAGCTTTCCCATTAAATCTTTCGCTACGATACCGGCCACACAGGTTTTTAGATGAGACCGATGATTTACAAGAGTATGGTTGTAGAAGAGGGAGAGGGCTTCTGTTGTCAAGCGGGATACAGTCATCGGTGCCGCCAGTGGGAGAGCACGTTGAAATGGTTGTCAGGGGATACGGGGAAGAAAAGGTTTTTTAGGCGGCATGCGATGTGGTCATCTGAGATGCGGACGGAAGACCTGCAGGATATGGCGTACAGCGACCGGGAGATAGCGGAGAAGACGCAGACCATCTACAGCCATATCCTCAAATATTCTGATACTGTTGACGCGGGCAATTATACCGCTCTTGCCGTATCTGACATGGAGCTGCTGTTCACCCTGTATGATACAGCATTCTTCCATGGTTTCTTCACCGAGACCTATGACGGCAGGGTGCATTTTCGTTTGTCGAACCGGATGACGAGGGCTGGCGGGAAAACGGAGCGATGCCGTGGCTCTGATTACTTTGTGATTGTTTTATCCACCTATTTGCTTTTCCAGACGTTTCAGGATGTCAGGCGGGATATCAGGGTGAACGGCGTGGTGTGCCATGATCGTTTGGAGGCGACCATGCGGGTGTTCGAGCATGAACTTGTCCATGTCCTCGAATACATAGTATACGATGACTCCAGTTGCCTCCGACCGCGTTTCAAGCGGCTGGCCCGCAACATCTTTGGGCATACCGATGTGACGCATCAGCTGGTAACCACGGAGGAGGTCGCTGACAAAAAATGTGGGCTCCATGTTGGAGACAGGGTATCATTTGCATATGACGGGCAAAGGTATGATGGTATCATCAGCAGGATTACGAAACGGGCGACGGTCCTGGTGAAGGATCCAGCGGGTGGATTCGTTGACATCCATGGTACCCGTTATGCGAAATTTTATGTTCCGCTCCAGTGCTTGGAGAAAAAAGAAGGATGACATGTCTTCTCCTGTGTGGCACTGTGATTGAGCAAAAGAAGGGTGGAGATATTAATCCTGGCTTCTTTGAACTGGATGCAT
>JBNGDQ010000227.1:0-2361 GCA_049975285.1 Thermoplasmatota archaeon | reverse complement strand
GGGCTTTTCGAGAAGCATAATCCATCGTTTTCGCATATCGCCAGACTAAGTCCGTCTTCTACGGTAATCTGTTCGCCCATTCAGAGCCCGTAGGTACTGTTAACTTGTCGGGTACTAAACGCTCAAGTAAATTTATCGAGTGATGCTTTTCTGGGGGTAGCAACGTGAAAAAATCTTCATTGGGGCTTTAAGTTCAATATTACTATACACTGGATTGAAACGGCTCATTTAACAAGTAATAGAATATTTTAGTTAGGAGCATTATTCCTCATATCCGGTTGAAAATATGCCCATATAGTATCTGCGCAAAGCGCTCCGTTTAGTCGTGGTAACCGGTTCCATCCGTAACTTCCTTGGCTATAGGCCCAGTACACCCTTCCAGTAGAGGATAGCCACAGCAAACACCACCC
Organism: Thermoplasmatota archaeon; assembly: GCA_049975285.1. GTDB lineage: Archaea > Thermoplasmatota > E2 > UBA202 > DSCA01 > CAZESS01. Next base: position 1,951 of record JBNGDQ010000227.1, on the reverse strand, counting down.
CGATACAGACGATATTTGCTGCAGCCCCCGACCGCAGTAAATCCCGCGTGGAGAAATATCCAGCAGAATACGTAATGGCATTACCGGGTGTCGCAATGACGAGCATGAAGGCCAACCCGCCGCTGAGCGCAATAGTCATTGATGAAAGCAGGGGACTAATGCCAGGTATTTCACTCGCGATGGCCACCCCAATGGGGAGAAGCAGGGCAACCGCTGCAGTATTAGACATGAACTCTGTCAGATAGATGGTAACCACAATGAGCACAAGAATGAGGAGGACATAACTCCCTCCGACTGCTCTGAGGATACCATCTGCCAGCGCCATAGCCACCCCTGTTTTCTGCATCCCGACACCCAGCGTGATCGCTCCACCATAGAGGAGGACAACGCCCCACGGCACCCGTTTATCCACGTCCTCCCAAGAAATAGAGCCAGTGATAAAGAGGAGAATACCACCCAGCAGGGCGATGACCGCAAGACCTATACCCTCGGAAAAAAACATCCACAATATAACCGTTATGACGAGGACGCCAGCGACTTTTCCTTCCTGCAATCCGAGAGAGCCCATCTCTTGCACTTGCTCGTCTATCGCCTTACGCGCGGATGAAATATCATCAATTTCAGGGGGAAATGCAGCATACAAAATAAGCCACACAAGCGGGAGGGAGCACACCACCACCGGCATGGAATAGCTCATCCAGTCAAAAAAAGAAATGCTAATTCCTGCATCAGAGAGAAACCCGATGGTCAGGGGATTACGAGCGCCGCCGATAGGGGTACCCAAGCTGCCGATGGAACAGCCGTAGGCGATGCACAGCATGCTCACTTTACCAAAGTTACTCTCACCCGGGATGACACGCATCGCCACCAGAATGGTGGTGACAATGGGAAGAAACAAGGCTGCCACCCCATGCTCAGGCATAATAAAAGATAGCATCGCAGACGAGAGCATAATCCCCAATGTAAACATGCGAGGACTCTGCTCGAACGCCCGCAAAAAATAGAGAGCGATACGCCGATGCAGACCATGCCGCTCAATACCACTCGCCAGGATGAACGCCCCTATCAAGAAGAGCACAGCTTTATTCCCAAAGGACCGAAATACCTCTCCCGCCGGCAGCACACCAAGCACCGGCTGCATAACCATAATAAGGAGCGCTGTCACCGCAATGGGGATTGGCGTCGTGACCCACAAAATGACGGCCATCGCAAGGATACCAAGCATCACCTGACCATCGTGCGTCAAACCAGGAGTCGTCGGCAGAATGGCAGCAAGTGCCACCATCGCCAGCGCCATACATATAAACAAGATATCATGAGCCTGCAGAGGATATAGCTCACTGACTGAGCGCGTTGATGTATCTCTTTTAGGCTTCTGCCCTTGTTTTTTTGTCATACGATCTCCCTATACAGGCATGACGAGTATAGCTCAGGTAAGGGCTGACACTGACTTTCAGGTACCCTGTAACGGAGCACAATTTTTCTATATTTCTATTCGATTTTAAAACGATGCTATGGTCTTGATGATAGAGCCGCCAGTGTTGCAGCCACAAATATGTGCAATTCGAGAACGTGTATAAAGTAGATGGTTTGCTGAATTACTCAATGAGGTACAATTGTTCCTTTGTTGGTGGCGGAATGTCAGAGGAGGGCGGATATCTCTTCTTATTCCTCTTCTTTCTTGTTGTCAAGAGGGGTATGCTCTGGGACTTTTTCCAGGATTACGGTACCGTCGCTTAGGGCCAGCCACCGCAGCTTATCCTTATCTTCAAGGTCCAGGAAATCAACGATTTCTACAGGTACGGTGATACGACGTCGGGCTCCCTTGATGGTGATGGCCGTGTCCTGCAGGCAGACAACGTTGTCCAGTTCAACTTTCATCGGCCAGCTAATACAAAGGTGGTATAAATATGTTGTTAAAAATCCAATAATATATTGTAATTGGTTTTAA
>JBNGDQ010000226.1:0-2365 GCA_049975285.1 Thermoplasmatota archaeon | reverse complement strand
CCAAAGTGCCTATCCTGTCTTCGAGCAGGAAGGCATATGGAATTTTTTGACCGGTAGTAATTGGAAACCCGAAGGAGAAATCTACGGGTTTAACCCACAGTACGGTGCTCTACCACTCCTTGCAGCCAGCATTATGGTGACTATTGGGGCCATGGCCATATCCGTGCCCCTGGGCATCGGAACGGCAATATTCATCTCTGAAATCGCGACTGAACGGATACGGAACATCATCAAACCAGTGGTAGAGTTACTGGCGGGCATACCCTCCGTGGTCTACGGCTTCTTCGGCTTAATCATCCTTGTCAGCTGGCTGCAAGTCAACCTCGACGTGGCCTCTGGAGAAGGATGGCTAGCAGCCTCGATACTGCTGGCCATCATGGCTCTGCCCACCATCGCCAGCGTAGCCGAAGACGCCATCAAAGCAGTCCCCCGTGAATTCAAAGAGGGATCGCTGGCCCTGGGAGCTACAAAATGGGAGACCATCAAAAAGGTGACCGTGCCCTCGGCCCTGTCAGGCATCACTGCCGCCATCATCCTGGGCATCGGCAGGGCTATCGGGGAAACCATGGCCGTGATGATGGTGATAGGCAACTCCGCTCTTATGCCCTCCCTCAAAGAGCCCTTCATGCCCCTAAAAACCCTGACCTCTGCCATCGCTGTGGAAATGGGAGAAGCACCCTACGGTTCCATGTGGCAGCACGGGTTATACGGGGTGGCAGTGCTGCTGCTCATCATTGTCTTTATTATCAACATGTCCTCAACTATCGTCTTGGGGAAAATCAGAGAAAAACACCTAGCCTCCGGGCCCAGAAAAAAAACACGGATACCCCCCGTGGTCATCCAGCAGATGAAAAAACTGGGGAAAGGAGTGGCAGTCGTAACTCTCTTGGGGCTACTCCTCTACCTGTTTGGCATCCCGGCCACCGTACTAATCCTAGTGCTCATCGGCGGTATATGGTTAGGCAAAAAAATTCTGGTAGGTCGCACAACGAACCATTACAAAGTGGCTAAAATAACCGAGCACGTGGCCCTTGGATGTATCACCTCCACCGTGATAATCACAGCCATTCTACTGGGAATCATCCTATATTTCATCGTCGTAAATGGTGCAGAGGCTATCAACTGGGAGTTTTTGACCAGCCCTCCACGAAACCTGGGACGGGAAGGAGGCATCTTCCCGGCTATCATGGGGACTCTCATGCTGGTCGGCGGTGCCATCGTCTTTGCCCTACCCTTAGGGCTCGGAGCCGCCATCTATCTTACTGAATACACGAAAGAGGGAAAAATCACCAAGATCATCCGAACCGGTGCAGAACTTTTAAATGGCACCCCTTCTATCGTATTCGGCCTGTTTGGGGTCACCTTCTTCGTCCTCTACCTAGGATGGGGTATCAGTTTGCTGGCGGGGCAAATCACGCTAGGTCTTATGGTCCTCCCCACCGTCATCAGAACCACTGAAGAAGCACTGAAAAGCGTCCCCTACGGTCTGCGGGAAGGCAGCTTAGCGCTTGGAGCTACCAAATGGCAGACTGTCAAAAAAGTAGTCCTGCCACCCTCTATCCCCGGGGTGATGACTGGGGCTATCCTAAGTATCGGGAGGGCAGCTGGAGAGACAGCCCCTATTCTGTTCACAGCGGCGGTGTTCTCCCAGCGGTTCTTACCCAACTCCGTATTTGATCCCGTTATGGCTCTCCCTTACCACCTGTTCGTCCTTACCACCAACGTCCCAGGAGTAGAGGCAGAAACCAATGCCTACGGAACCGCCTTGGTCCTGTTGCTGTTGGTGGCCAGCCTCTACCTGGCCGCCATTGCTATCCGTAATCGATATAGAAGAAGCATGAAATGGTGACCACGATGATTAAAAACACTACAATAATAAGTACTGAGCATCTCAACCTCTGGTACGGAGATAAGCAAGCCCTTATCGATATTACCATGAAGATGCCGAGCAATATGATCACTGCCCTTATAGGCCCTTCAGGCTGTGGCAAATCAACCCTGTTGCGGTGCTTCAATCGGATGAACGACGTCATCGATGACTGTCGCATCGAAGGTAACATATTTTTTAACGGACGTAACATTTATGAACAGGGCGTTGACCCCGTGGAAATACGCAAAAACATAGGAATGGTTTTTCAGAAGCCCAACCCCTTTCCTAAATCAATCTACGACAACGTGGCCTATGGGCCCCGTGTACAAGGCATTAAGGAAAAAAAGATGTTGGACCACATCGTAGAGCAAAGTCTTCATGATGCCGCCCTGTGGGACGAGGTATCCGACCGGCTACAGGAATCGGCTATGGGGCTCTCCGGCGGCCAGCAGCAGCGCCTGTGCATAGCCCGGGCCCTGGCCATCCAGCCCGAGG
>JBNGDQ010000225.1:0-2369 GCA_049975285.1 Thermoplasmatota archaeon | reverse complement strand
GGATGCCCTCGACAAGGGACGTCATCTCGTCTGTGGGCTCTTCAGGCAGCTGTGCTGAAAGCTCGTTCCATGCGTCAGTGACGTTTGCCAGCTGCGTGCGCGCAAGAGGCATGATGGATACCGGCGACCATGACGAGCCGGCATACTCGTATGCGCCCATGTCGTAGCCTGCCCGTTGCGGACGGGGCGTACCTATGATGTCATCGGTGACACCCGCATCCGTTCCTGTATCTATACATGGTGACGATTGACGCAGGGAAAGGTCAGAGGGCGGACTAATAAAGAGCGGGTCTGCGTCGATGTTGCCCTCGCCGGGCCAGCCGCCTCGTACGTCAGAGTATGTGACGATGGCAGGACTGGTAGCGATATCATATATCTCGATCCCATTGTTCCAGAGTATGCAGTTCGTTATGAAAAGAAGAGAATCGCCAGCATTGTATATGACGCCGCGGTCATTTCCAGATGAATTATCTGAAAACGTGCAATTGGTCAAATAAGTGGAAATTTTATATCCAGCATAGATGGCGCCGCCCTGAAATCCAGACTCATTGCCATTGAATATGCAATTTGTGAAGGTGATCCTTTGTGGGATAGAGTCATCCGTCATTGAGAATATCGCACCGCCATAAGTGGCATCGTTGCCCCTGAAGATACATTTGGTGATGGATGGTGAGGATTTGGTATTGTATATGGCGCCAGCGTATGTTCCGCCCGAATTATCTGTAAAGGTACAGTTACTGATAAGGGGCGATGATTCATTATTGTATATGGCTCCACCCCTGTAGGTGGATTCATTGCCCACAAATGAACAATCATAGATGTTGGGAGACGATTCGTAGTTATAAATGGCTCCACCATACGGATACATGGCGTCTACCTCATTACCTGCAAAGGTGCAGCCAGAGATGTTAGGAGATGAGACATAGTTGTACATCCCGCCGCCGCGCTCGGCGGTGTTGCCGGAGAAGGTGCTGTTGTCCACGTTCGCGTCGGCATAGTAGTTGTACATCCCACCGCCGTAAAAACTGGCATAGTTGTCCTCGAACGTGCAGTCTGCCACCGTGACGGAAGTAGTCTCGTAGTTGTACATACCCCCCCCATAACCGGATTCAGCCTCGTTATACGAGAAAGCGCAGTTTGAAACGGCAACACGAGTATTGGAGACAGAGAACATGGCCCCACCATGGGTATTGGCCTTGTTGCTATCGAAGATGCAGTAAGAAACAACAATATCAGAGTTGTTCTCGTTACGTATTCCCGCACCATCATTGGCCATATTGCCAGAGAATGTACACCCGGTGATTAGTGGAGAGGATTTAGTATTAAAGATAGTTCCTCCGTGGACAGCCTGGTTATTCACAAAGGTACAGTCAACTATCCCGGGTGCGGAATTGTTGTTGGCGATGGCACCCCCATAACTCAAATTGTCGATGTCTCCGTTTTCAACAAAAGTACAGTTAGTGATCACCGGCTGGTCTGGATCCTCATCAGAGTGAGTCAGATTGTAGATAGCCCCGCCATAACTGTCAGCCATATTCCCGTAAAAAGAGCAGTCGGAGATATAAGATTCGCTACCGTACCTGTTACCGATTGCGCCGGCAAAGTCTCCCTCGTTTTCGGTGAACGTACATGATACAATCGTTGGTGAAGAGTCGATGTTGTTGCCGATTGCGCCGCCGCTTCCGTTGGTAATGTTGCTGTCGAAGGTGCAATCCGTGATGGTGGGTGAAGAAGAATCATAATTGTAGATGGCCCCGCCAAACGCAGTCGAGTCGGCCACATTACTGTTAAAGGTGCAGCCAGTGATGTCAGGAGATGAGCCCCAGTTGTAGATCGCGCCCCCGGACCCGCCATCGGCCAAGTTGCCGATAAAACTGCAGTTGGTAATCTCTCCTGCGCTGTACTGGATATACATGCCGCCCCCATTAGTCGTCGTGTTGTTCGTTATGATGCAGTCCTGGACACATATGATGGAGTTATTGGTGTGTATACCTCCCCCAATATTCTGTGTTCCATAAGAGCCATTTTGGATGGTAAATCCCTTTACGGTGATAGTATGTGGGTCCGAATTAAGTATTTTTATCACGCTATCAGCGTCATTGCCATCAAGAAAGGTGGACCCTTGACCCGCCCCCACGAGTGAGAACGACTTACCAGGATCATCAATCACGATGTTGACATCATACGTTCCAGCTTCAAAGAAGATGGTCCCTCCATCATCGATATTTGCTATTGCAGCGTCTATCGTTGGTGTGTCATCCCCGGCACCAGGCGATACCGTGATCGTCGGGGCGGCCGATACGGGAATAAAGACTAACGAAATAAACAAAATAATTAGGATAGATAATGGCGCGAGCGTATCTTTTTTC
>JBNGDQ010000224.1:397-2372 GCA_049975285.1 Thermoplasmatota archaeon | reverse complement strand
GCGTGTTGTTCTCATCATCAAAGGAGAGAACGAGGTCGGGATCAGGACTGGTGAACAGGCCGGTGTCGGTGATCACGGACATCGCGCCGCCATAGGACACTCGGGCCTGCACGTCGCCCTCGTATGGATTGTGCACGTAAAAGCCGTGGGGGCTGAGGATATCTATCCGGACGAGTGGCTTCAATCTGACCCAGTCGTCATCGGGAAAGCCGAGACGCACGAACAGGGTACCAATCGTTGTTCCCTGGTCGACGACCTCTAGTTTCACCCAGGCATAGTCGTCCCTAGGGGTGGTGTAGTCGTCGTACAGGATGTCGATACTGTCACCCGGCTCGACGGTGTCACCTGGCGCCAGGCTGTCATCAGTGAATCCCTGGATGTACCCCAAGCGGGTGAGCTCAAACGTCTCCGATGTGGCATAGAAATAGGATACAGTTATCGTCGGCGTGGACGGCTGCCGGTAGGCGGGAGATATCGCCTGCTTCTGCCCCGTAAGCAGCCGCGAAGCGATGTCGTACACTCCGCGGTTGCCGCCCTCCCCACAATGCCAGGCGTTGACATAGTAGCCCTCCGATATTTGCTCGGCGAAGCGCTGGCTGCTCACCTCGACGACGCCGTCGCCCTTGATGGTCTGCACGTTGCCGCCCACCATGGAGCGCACGATTTGCCGGAAACGTGATTCCCCGACGACGCTCCGTTCGTAATCATCCAGGTTGTCATAGATGTCGAAGAGGAAGACATTCGAGAGCAGATTGTAGGTACCGCAGACAGCGTAGTAGTCTACATGTGGATTGAGCGGTTGACTGTTGAGCTGCTGGATGAAGCTGCTGCCGGGCATCAGCGCGGAGAGTGCAGGGCCCATCTTGCCCATCGAACCCTTGGGAAGGTAATGCTGCGCGATGAGCAGCCCTATACCAAGCTTCGACCGGGCGTTCACCCAGTCGTAGTATACTTGCGGCCAGGGGCTGCCCTTGTGCGGCGTCCCCACCGTGATGAGGGTGTTTATATCCACCTCGGGGCTTCCCTGATACTGGTTGATGTAATGCCGGGCGACGACACCACCCATGCTATGCCCGATGACATCGATGCTGGAAGCGTTGATGCCCTGCGCGAGGTGCTCCTGCTTGATAGACTGCACCTTGCCGGCGAACTCCATGACGGCGACGCGAGCAGGCGAATCCACATTGGGATAGTCGACGGTGTAGACCGTGAAGCCGTCCCCGGTCAGCCACTGCACCATCTTGTCCCACATGTGGCTATCCGACCAGAGACCGTGCACGAGCAGCACCGGCGGACGATACAGTTGCAGCGTTGTGTCGCCAGTAGCGCCGTCCGGTGTCTCCGCAGTAAGCGTTATCTCGTACCCATTGAATGGGATATCTGCCAGAGAGATGCCGAGCTTCTCGATGTCGGGAACATAGGTGAACGTTGCCGTGCCACTTGCTGCCGTTGTTGACAGCGTGGCTGCACCGTCGGAGAGCGTGACAGTAGTGTCAGTTGCGGCGGGAAGCGTGACCGTGATAGCGGCGCTCGATGAGCCATCGGCGATGACGCCATCCACGTCGCTCTGCACGGTGAGCGGCTGCGGGGTAAACTGCGCCGTAAACGACATATCCCGGTCACCCTGTATCGAGCCAGTGATGGCACCCGATGTGTCGACCTGTGCCGTCCAGGTTAATGCTCCCTGGTCTGAGCCGGAGCTTGACTGGTCTCCCTCATCAAAGTAGACGGTGAAGCTGTCCTGCGCCGTCCAGGTACCCGTTCCCTCGAGATATGCCTGCTGTGGATGATAAGTGCCTGAAAAGGTGTAGGTTCTCTCCGACTGAGCGTTCCATGTGTAATTGGAGCCAGTGCCGGAGCCCGTCCACGCCAGGGTGCCCGAGCCGGTGACCGGACCGCCAGATGTGTTAAATGAGAGGTGCATCGTCACCGTCGTGGATGAAAATGAGGGATTGCTAAGCCCACTGTTTACCAG
>JBNGDQ010000224.1:0-387 GCA_049975285.1 Thermoplasmatota archaeon | reverse complement strand
ACGCCCAGTCGGGCGAAAATGTCCCCTGTGCCGTAACCTGCTCACCCGTAGCATGGCTGACCGCCCCAGTGCCAGGTGTCGCAAACAGCGCCGGGAGAATGGATGCCGTCGCCAGTGCTGCAACGATAAAAAATACCGGTATGGTTCGCATATGCCTCACGCGTCTATTCCAAACAGGGTATATATCATTTTCTAGATTTTCCCAATATGAGAGGAGTTACTTCAATATCTTCCCGGTCTCCATGTACCAGAGATATAGGTCGAGCTCTGCAAGGGTGACATCCACATCATTGGCAAGCTCACGCAGGCGTTCCTCCATCGACAGATATTGCTGCCTAGATAGGGATGCAGGAATCTCGTCGATGAGGCCATGGCGCTCCATTATCC
>JBNGDQ010000223.1:0-2372 GCA_049975285.1 Thermoplasmatota archaeon | reverse complement strand
CCTCTATGGGCCGTCCGATGGTTTCTTCCAGTGCTTCAATCGACACCCCGGGGCGGCTGGTGTAGAACTCGGCGTAGCATCTATCGCATTCACGGGCTGCCTGGAGTCCTGCCCGGGTGAGATCCCGGTCGCTCTGCAGTCCGACGCCGACGAAGACGAGTTCGCCCATGCAGAGGCATGAAGAATGCCGTATTAAACCTTACCCGCTTTGCTCACCTCTCGATAAGTCCATATGCATCGACTAGGGCGAATCACGCATTGTACAATTTGTATGGTGGCAAAAGTATCTCTCTAAAACTTACCTCTTGTTAACGAAATGCCCGCCTTATAATTAGTAGGTAGGTGGTTTTCGATGTTTAAGAATTAATACCTATATATTTTACATAGGAAACCTAAATAAACTCGAATGGGATTAGGGCTGGGAGGCAATCATATGAAAAAGAGTTTCGTTGCCGGTTTTGTGTGCATCCTCCTGCTTGTAGGTATGTTTCCGCTTGCAGGAACTATCGTTGACGTTGAGCAAAACAACAATGCTCGAGGAAAAACCAATACTACACCGACTGCTACATTCGAGGATTCTATACTTTGTTCTGCACCGCTGCTCTCAGCTAATGGCGCGTATTGTTCCCTGCTGGTTGAGGAAGCTACGACCTATACAAACAATCCGGGTGAACCAGTCCTGCCGGTTGTCACAAAAACCTACGTATTTCCCATGGGCACTATCATATCGGATGTGTCCTGTACTCCCGTCGAGATATATGAGATGTCTATCGAGAAAGAAATTGGGTATGCTTTGCATCCTGTCCCATGCGGTTCAATTGATACATCCATTCTTACCGAAAAAGATGCATCTATATACGAGGGCAGCGATTTCTATCCGACCTCATACTATGATGTCCATATTGGTGTTGGTCTCGATGGTGGCAAACGTGTTACTTATGTAACAGTGCAGTTTTATCCAGTGCGGTATTCGCCTCAACAGAACCTCATCCAGTATGCAGAGCACGCCGATATACAGATACGGCAGCAGCCGCCTGAGCATGCAGTGGCATTAACTGATGCCTATGATCTTCTTATCATTGCTCCACAAGCCTTCGAAAGTGATTTGCAGCCACTCGTTGACCATAAGGAAGCCATGGGCGTCAGCACTAATATGGTTGTAACAGAAGATATATATGGCAACTTCGAAGGACGTGATGAAGCGGAACAAATCAAATATTATATAAAATATGCCATCGAGGAGTGGAACATTACCTATGTCCTGCTATTTGGTGGAATGCAGGGGCAACGATTTTGGTCCTGGCATATTCCGGTGAGATATGCCCACGTACAGCCTAACCTTGGGGGAGAACTGGGGTTACGAAAACCATATGTAAGTGACCTCTACTATGCAGATATTTACCAATATGATGAGGAAACAGGGTTTTCTTTTGATGATTGGGATGCTGATGGCGACGGTGTATTTTCTGAATGGATAGGCTGGTCAGATAAGGACGTCGTGGACTTATACCCAGATGTGTATATTGGACGATTACCCTGCAGGTATAAGAAGGATGTTAGCTCAATTGTTGACCGAATCATTACCTATGAAACGACTACATATGGCGAGGAATGGTTCCATCGCATGGCTGTAGCAGGTGGTGACACCTATATTGACTCACGGTATGGGTATACCACCGATTTTGATGAAGGAAAAGAAATGACGGCATATGCTCTCAATTTTATGCCTGATTTCGAACCTACTCGTATATGGACAGATGGTGATGGAGATATTGAATATACGTCTGAGAATATTATGGACGTGCTTAACCAGGGGCATGGATTCTATTTATATAGTGGGCATGGAAACCCGACATCTTTCGCTACTCATCCACATGGAGATGATAGTATCTGGATTGGCATAAATAATTCCGATATTAAAAATCTAAATAACGGTGATAAACTTCCTATCTACGTACTCAGCAACTGCGATAATTGTCAATTCAATGTTTCGCTCCTCAAATTCTTAAAGATTATTACCCACGGATTTGACCAATTTCTCATTATGGAAATTGCACCATATTGCCTTGGATGGCTGTCCTCGTATCTCGAAACTGGCGGAGCAATAGCAGCACTCGGTGTAACAACCATCGGCCTGAATGCAATTGGCGATGACGACGACAATGGTATCTGTGATATATCCGAATATTTTGACGGTTGGATACACGCACATTATTTTTCGGTATACAATCAATCAATCGATATCCTCGGACAAATATTTGGACAGACAATCTCTGACTATTTGAACCAGTTTCCGATTAATTGGAATGCCATGGCCAATACCGAATCACACCACACGGTCCCCGTTGTCCAATACAATGCATTGATTGGTG
>JBNGDQ010000222.1:0-2380 GCA_049975285.1 Thermoplasmatota archaeon | reverse complement strand
CCGGCGTGACCGTCAGGGCAGCTCCGACGCAGAAGGCCGGGTCAGGCGCCCCCTGCACGGGTACAATGATGTTGATAATGGTGCCTACGAAGCCGAGTATCACATGCGTGGAGAGTTCATCGGCGGAGATAACTTGCCTGCCGTCCAGTCCCCGGGTGACCAGCTGCCCGACGGAGCCGTCGATAACGGTCATAAAGATGAGCGGTGCAACCAGATGCACGGGATGGAGCGCGTGCGTGAGCACCGACCAGAGCAGGAAGAGTCCAATGGTGGCGAAACCATTGAATAACGAAAGGATACCGGCCACGGCCAAATCGAGCGGATAGGAGAATAGTGCCTTGGAGAAATAGCCGTACATGATGCACAGGCGGTTGGATATCGGAGTTGCATCCGTGTCCAGCAGTCCGCTCGGCAGGTCTATGTCGATGCCGTAGCGACTCAACTGCTGCAGTACCCGCTGTATCATATCCCGGTCGCCGGCGTGGATGGCAGCGGTGAGGTCCTGCAGCAGGACATCTATGACGGTGGCTGCCTCCAAGGACATCGGGATGCGGTGTTCGCCGTCCCCTGTTCGCACCTCGACGACCGCGCGCTGTGCCTCGCCGGGTGATGCAAACGCCTGCGATACGCCGACGGATACCAGCAAAAGCGGCAGGCACACGGCCAGCACCTGCTTGAACATCATGGGGTAGCATCAGGCAAAGCGTATTTTAATGCTTCGCGCGCTTCATATGATGAACCATGCGGCCAGGGTTACTGCGGTGATGATGCCTGCCAGTATGAGCAGAATGGTCCCGGCGCTTTCCTCCGAGCTCGCGATCTCCATGGGTTCACCTCCCACCGATACTAACCCGGGACCGTAGAAAAACGTTTTCAGGAATACATGCCTTACAGGTAGTAGAGCAGTATTGGGATGAGCAGGACGCCCATCAGGACACTGCGGCGGACTCGCCATTCCAGGCAGAGTAATCCAATGAAGGAGCCGGCGAGCAGGCAGAGCAGGCCGACGAGCCCGGTGAACAGGAATACCATTATCGTTATGCCAGCCATGGTCGCCAGTGCCACCCGTCTGTAGGGGAGCATGGAGATACGCCGAGCTGCCATTCGTCCCGCCAGCCGGGTGAAATAGTAGGATGCCATCGCGGCCAGCAGCACGGCTATGATGAACACTGGCAGGGCCGACGGCGGCAGGGACTGCTTCCACATCTCCACGGGGAGCAGCTCCTGGATGACCGTAGCGCTTCCGCTCCTGGCTCGTCCGATGACGAACAATGCCGCGAGGACGAAGAAGGCGTTGGACGTGTTGACCGCGGAGAGAGTCACGATGACGTTTTCCGGCTGCCTTCTATCCCGGGTGACGAGGGCGAGAACAGTGGCTACGGCGGCGGTGACCCCGGGGAGGATGGACACGGCTGCTCCAGCTGCAGCTCCGGTCCCGACATCGGAAGCACGCAGTGACACCGTGGCTGGGCCGATGTCCTGCTCGGGTACCGGTGCTGCCTGCATGGAATATATCAGCGTGGGAATCGCGAAGAGGCCTGAGAGCGCCGGGAACAACAGCGAGCCGGGCAGGTCCAGCGGGGCAGCGGGTCGCAGCTGGAAGACCGCCATGCCAAACACGCCAGCCAGCAGAAACAATATCAAAGCGGCTGCCACGTGCCAGAGGTCTTTCTCTGTTCCTATGAGCACCACGGAGACCGCCAGCAGCACCCAGGGCATCACCTCGACGAGCAAACTGTAGAGATTGCCAGGTGACCCGAGCAGCATCCGGTAGGGAATGATGAAAGCCAGACCGACGACAATCGCTCCGGCACTGCCGATGGCGGACAGGGCAACGGCGCGGTATCCCTGCCCCTGGCGGAGCAGTGCATGCGCCGGCAGCATCACCAGGGCTGTATCCTCCTCTGGAGCACCGAGAAACGTGGAGGGAATGATGTTGGTGAAGGTATGGGCAATGGATGTCGCAGCGATGACGACCGCCAGCAGCAGCGGCATCTGCTTGACCGCGCCGTGCAGACCGAGATAGTCGCAATCGACGGGGAACAGCCACTCATGACCGGCCTGCAACGCCAGCCAGGTCAGCCGGCCCAGTGCCGGAGGCGTGTCAATGACGCAATACTCGTACCGGTCGGCGACCTGGTTGAGCCTGAACCGCAGGCGCGGGTCTTCGCAGTGGGCATCCCGCCCGTCATCGGCCCACGTCGCGAGCACCTCGGTGCTCGGCAAGAGGTCCAGCCGGCGGGTGATCTGCCAGACCCAGTCGGCCGGCGACTCGCCGGGATGCCGGTCAGGCTCCAGCAGATCGATGGCGGTGTACTCCACCCGGTTCTGCGGTACCGCCAGACCCGGGGCGCAGTCGCCGATGGGGTCAAGGTCCAGC
>JBNGDQ010000221.1:0-2392 GCA_049975285.1 Thermoplasmatota archaeon | reverse complement strand
TCGAAGTTGTATATATTGCATACGGTCGACAAAATTGTGCTACCCTGACAACCTCTCCTTGAAGGAAGCGTCGCTATAAATCCCAAAGTCAGCCGAGCAGCCGCTCGACGACCTCTCGGAGGCGGGGCACCGTGTCATAGCTGGCGATATCCCGCGGGGCCACCCATCGATACTCCTGATGCTCCCAGTCTATAGTGATGTCTCGGTGTGCCGCACGAAACAAGAAGGGATGCACGTGCCAGGTAATGCCCTTTACCTCATCGGTAAACACGACCGGCGCCGCGGCTTTCTCCAGCTGGACGCCGTCGCGTGCCAGGCCGGTTTCCTCCTCGATTTCCGTGACGGCGCGCTCCTCCGGCGTCTCATCTTCCTCCAGGTAGCCGGACACACAGGCCCATTTGCCCTGATACGTGCCCACCCGGTGGCTCCGCCTGAGCAGCAACACGTCGCCGTGATGCATCACCACGGCGGTCACCACGTCTGTCATCAACGCGTCCGCATCGTGATGTCACGGTTGGAGGCAATGGCGTCCATGATGGCCTTGCCCTGCGTGCTCCGCCGCCTCACCTTGATGACGCCGTCCTGGGAGAGCGTCCCGGCGAGCAGCAGCTCGTCGCCGCCCATGATGTCGACCTCCTCGCCGGCATGCCCGGGTCCGGCGTCCAGGACGACGTTGTTTTGTTGCTTGATGACGTTGGGGCGTATCTCTGACTTGCGGAGCGGCTTTACGTTGAGCTTGATGCCCGCCTCATCCTCGATGCTGGCGATGGTCTTGCCGCCCTTCCCGATGATGTGCGGAATATTTTCTTCCTCGACGTAGACGTTGGCGGAATTATCGGAGGTGATCTCGCAGTCGACGACGCCGTCGATCCACCGGCTGATAATGTGGCGCAGCTGTCGTTCCGCCAGCTTGGTGGACCCGGTTCGCTTCTCCTCGCGGTCCTGGATGGACATGACGACGACCTGTTCGCCGTAGGTGTATATCTCGTAGAGCGGTTTCTGCGTACGGAAATCCTTAACCATGATGACTGGCCGCGCCAGGTCGGCTTCCTCCATGCCTGCGGGGAGCTTGACGGTGAACTCCATCTCCAGTATCTGTTCTATCTGGCCGCCGTTGATGTGGATGATGGTATCCGTCACCTGGGGGATCATGCCCAGCTCGACGCGGCCGATGAGCCGCTGGATGGCGTCGATGGCCCTGTTTGCATGGGTGACCCCGATGAGCCCCATGCCGGCCAGGCGCATGTCAGCGAAAATCTTGAAGTCTGCGCCCTTCCGCACCTCGTCGAACACCACGAAGTCAGGCCTGACGAGCAGCAGAATATCCGAGGTGAGCTCCATGTCGTCCTCTAGGGGACCGTACTGTGTTATCTCCTCGTTGACCTGCAAGTCCCGGGGGCTCTCCATGGTCTTCACCACGGCGCCCTGCTCGTGCAGGTATTCGGCCACGGCCTGTGCGAACGTGGATTTCCCGGAGCCGGGCGGCCCGGAGACGAGGACGCCCCGCCGGAAATTCGACAGACGGCTCTTGGTCTCCTCCTCCAGGTCGTAGTCCTCGATGGATAGCTTAACGACTGGCCGGGTTGCCGTTATCTCGAAACGGTCGGAGAAGCGCGGCCGAGCGATGACCACCCGCATGGATGCAAGCTGTACCACGGTGACGCCCTTCCGCTCGATCTCGATGAAGCTGTTCTTCTCCCGCTTGGCTGCCTCGATGATATGCCGGCTCATGGTCTCCATGTCTCGCTCCGTGAGGCTGCGGTGATCCGCCGGCAGAAACTGGAAGTTGCCGGGTACGCCTTTCTTGACGTAGGGCCGGCAGCCATCCCGCAGGTGGACGCTCATAACGTCCTCGTCGAAGTACTTCTGGAAGCGGAGCGCCTCGATCTCCTGCTCGGCGGAGACGGAAGCCGGGCGGATGTAATGCGTCTTGAGACCCTTGGCTTCGGCCACGTGGGCCTGCAATCGGTCGGAGGTGCAGAGCGTCGCACCTTCCTCCTCTGATACCTTTCTGATGATGGCGTCGATCTCGCCGACCGGTATCCGCTCCTCGATGGTGGGGCGGTCGCCGGCGAAGCGGAGGTCGATGTCTCCTTTCTTGTGGAATCCCTGCAGGCGAACGATTTCGTCGAGGCCGCTGAGGCCGCTCTCGAATCCCTCGTTGGCTTGGTATTCAAGCTCAGCGACGACGGCCTCGGGGATGATTATCTCCGCTCCCGCGAATTCGCCGTCTTCGATGAGACTGGTGACTCGGCCATCCACGATGACCGATGTATCTGGTACGATTTTCATTGTTTCTCGACGGGCAAACACCCACGGGATATAAAACTGTTGGTGAATGGGCCCGGCCGGATTTGAACCGACGACCATCTGGTTATGAGCCAGACGCTCC
>JBNGDQ010000220.1:0-2393 GCA_049975285.1 Thermoplasmatota archaeon | reverse complement strand
TTTTGCGAGAGGAAATCAACAATCCAATAACCCCTAGACCACTAGCCCTTGCGGATTATCACTAGCTTGGCGTGCTAGTGACCGCGCTATATATCACGAGGTGTTGTCGGTGCTGGTGAGACCGTTGCGCCTGATTCTATGAAGAAATGGTTCGTCGTTATGCCGTGTTGAGATAGCGGTCAAGGTTGTGCTGCAGATAGTCCTTTTTTTGGCCGTCAGGCTCGTGGTCTACTAGTATTGAGCACGTTTTGCGCGGGTTTTGGTCTGCCGATGAACCGTCCGCGGGGGTGCTTTCCATCGGTTGATGATCCACCGGTTTGCTTGCCACGGGATCGTCCTGCGGGACCTGCACATCGGGCTGCATTTTATCCCAGTGCTCCATCACCATCGCGTCGGTGGTATGGTCATAGCGGAGGGTGCTCTCGATGCGCTTGTGGCGTGCCTTGCGCTGGATGATCTTCGGGTTGACGTGGTTGCTGAATGGAAAAAAGGATTTCTGTATATCAACTGGATTGAGGGCATGCCCGAGGACCAGCTGGAGGAACTGACCAAAGAGCTGCCAGACAAAGCAAAGGAACTCCATCGGCAGCTGATGGAAAATGATCGAAAGCATCCAGACAAGCTCTGCCGCCTCAAATACACCGGCGACAAGGACAACCTGGAACTGCAGATCTACAAATACAGCGACAGCTGCTACGACACCCACAACGAATTCCCATTCCACACGGGAACCGTCGAAGAATGCTTCGACGCGGCAGCCAGCCTCTACATCACCAGAACATTTCCCTAACATTCCCTATGTATGTAGTACCACCGTAGGCCTGAAAAACGGAGGAGCAAGAAAGGCTTCCACCAGCGATTCATACCCATATGGCCCTCAAAAGTGCGATAGATGACACTACATGGCTGACCAGCATATATTGTCACAATATTTTAAAAACAAGGCCGGCTTTATCTCTGATGGTGCAGGCCAGGCTGGACCGGTTCACCCATGGCAGCATATCTCCAACGGAGTTTGAAATCGAAGATGGCCATGTTAGCCATCCCTATCTCAAACCGGGCATGATAGACCATCGATTGTTCCAGACACGGATAGCGGAGAATTGCATCGGCAGAAATAGCCTGGTGGTCCTGCCGACCGGCCTGGGAAAAACCATCATTGCTCTCCTCGTCACCATACGAATATTGCAGGAAACAGGGGGCAAGACATTGTTTGTGGCGCCCACCAGGCCGTTGGTCCAGCAACATCATGACACCTACCAGACGTTGACCACGGATGATCTCTCCTTAGGGATGGTCAGCGGCAGCATAAGGCCAGAGAAACGGATGCCCATCTACCAGGACTGGGACATCGTTTTTTCCACGCCGCAGACCGCCGCCAACGACATAGACAACAGGCGGCTGCCCACCGGGGAGCTCTCCCTGCTCGTAGTGGATGAGGCCCACCGAGCCGTCGGCGACTACTCATATGTATCGATATGTGACAATGTCAGCTGCCCCATCCTGGGGCTCACCGCATCACCCGGGGGCAAAAAGAAAAAAATCCGTGAAGTCCTGGACAACCTCCGGGTGGAGGTGATAGAGGCCAGGACACGACAGGATCCCGATGTCGCCCCCTACGTCAAGACGATAGACGTAGACTGGATTAAGGTGGAGCTTACATCTGAGATGAAGGAGCTGCAGTCCCTCCTCACAGGCTATCTGGAGGAAAAGATAGCGAAGCTGCAAAAGGTGGGAATTCTCACCTACAAGAAGCCAGGTGAGATCTCCAAGACCGATCTGCTGGGAGCACGGAAGCAGATCACCAGTCGGTTCCACAACAACAAGGGCGTCATGTTCGGCAGCATCCATAATCAGTCGGTGGCGGTCTACGCCTACCACTGCCTGGAAACCCTGGAAACCCAGGGGGTAAGCCAGCTCAGGGTCTACCTGGAGCGGATGAGCCAGGAGGAGGAGCCATCCAAAAGCAAGCGGTCGTTCCTCAACGATGAGAGAATCCAGGAGGTGATGGAGCTGGCCGGCAGATACAGCGATGTCTCCCATCCCAAGCTCGACGCCCTCGCAGAGATTATCGATCGGCAGCTCGCCAAAAAAGTGGACAGCCGGGTCATCGTGTTCACCCAGCTCCGCGACACCATCCCCACCATCATGGACATTGTCGGGGAGCGGACGAGGGGTGTGCGGTTTGTCGGCCAGGCGACCCGACCCGACGGGCAGGGTATGAGTCAGGAGGAACAAGGGCGGATACTGGATGACTTCCGTGCCAAACAGTTCAACGTGCTGGTGGCGACTTCGGTGGCCGAGGAAGGCCTGGACATACCAGATGTGGATATGGTGGTATTCTATGAGCCGTTACCCAGCGAGATACGGAACATCCAACGCCGCGGGCGGAC
>JBNGDQ010000219.1:0-2407 GCA_049975285.1 Thermoplasmatota archaeon | reverse complement strand
TCACAACGCGTACATTGGCGCTGCCTGGCAGGATGCGCTGCGGTCCGAGATGCAGCATTGCAGTGTCTACGGCAACAACAAGGGCGTCGTGCTGTCGAACGTCATCGATGGGCTGTTCACGCATATCGAGATTCATAATAACTCGGTGAACGGCCTCGAGCTCTCCGCCTCGTTCAACAATACCTTTCATCATGTCTACTGTATCGACAACATGTACGGCGTCTACGCCATGGATTCGACGGGTAATCTCTTCTACTTCAATGACTTCATCGGCAACGAGCAGCATGCCTGGGATAACGGTAATAACAGCTGGGACAACGGCACCGTCGGCAACTACTGGAAGGGATTCGACGGCGGCAGCCGCCTCAAGGGTACGTATACGTCACCGTACCTGATACCCGGCGGCAGCAACGTGGACAATCATCCGTTGATTCGACGGGCTGGACTGCCGGTCCCCTCGTTCAACTATCAGCCTGGATTACCCTTCACTTTGCAGACGGTGACTTTCACTGACACCTCGATAGACCTGGACGGCGTCATCGTACAGCGATACTGGGATTTCGGCGACGGGTCGAACGCTACGAGCATGAACCAAGCGGTTACACATGCCTACAGCGACAATGGCACCTTCACGGTCACCCTGACCGTCACCGACGACGATGGCAACACGGGCATCGCCACCAAGACGCTCACGGTTCTCAATATGAAGCCGACGGCCACGTTCACGTGGAAGCCGCCGGAGCCGACCGACGTCGACCTCGTCCGATTCAACGGCAGCAGGAGCGTCGACCCGGATGGTGATATCATCAATTATACCTGGGATTTCGGCGACGGCACCACTGGCTACGGTGAAAACGTCACGCATCGCTTCGCTGACACCGGCACCTATAATGTCACATTGACTGTCACCGACGATGACGGCGAAACCGGCATCAAGGTCATGGAGATACTGATTGGCAACGCGCCGCCGGTACCTGCCATCCTGTTTTCACCCGGGGATCCATCGACTGCTGACAGCATCATGTTCAACGGCAGCGGGAGCATCGACCCGGATGGTGAGATCGTCAATTATACCTGGGATTTCGGCGACGATACCACCGGCTACGGTGTAGCTCCACGGCACAGCTATGCAGACAACGGCACCTATACCGTCACGTTGTACGTCACCGACGATCAGAATGACACTGCATCCACGAGCATCAACGTCGCCGTGACAAATGTCCCGCCCCGGGTCGCCTTTAGCTATCGGCCCTCCCGCCCGGACGACATCTCCCAGACCCGGTTTACCGATGAAAGCTTCGACCCCGATGGCACCATTGTATCCTGGCAGTGGACGTTCGACGATGGATCCACGGGCACCGACCGGAACCCGCAGCATATCTTCTCAGAGAACAAGGTATATACCATTACCCTGACCGTCACCGACGACGACGGCGCCACCAACACAACCACCCTTGAAGTCGAAATCTTCAATGTCCCGCCGCGGCCCAGCTTCAGCTATGAGCCAGCCACGCCGACGGACCTCGACACCGTTCAATTCATAGACACCTCGGGCGACCCAGACGGCTCCATCACTGCCTGGAAATGGACATTCGGCGACGGCAACAGCAGCACCGCCCAGGATCCATCGCATGCCTACACGCACGATGGACTCTACACGGTTACCCTGGCCGTCACCGACGACGACGGCGATACAGCCACTGAGACCTACTCCATCCTGATAGCCAACGTCCCACCGAAGGTCAACTTCAGCTACACCCCGGCGGAGCCCACCGACACCCAGGATATCTCCTTCACCGGCGACGTATCCGACCCCGACGGCGAGATAACAAACTATACCTGGGACTGGGGTGACGGCAGCACGAGCTACGGCGCCGACGCCACCCACCGCTACGCGGACGACGGTACCTACACGGTCACGTTGACCGCGAAGGACGACGACGGCGATACAACCAGGTACTCCCGCGACGTCAACGTCTCCAACGTGGCCCCGACTCCCTCATTCACCTACGAGCCGGATGACCCCAAAACCGGTAAATACGTCACCTTCCGCGACACCAGCACCGACCCCGACGGCGACGTCGTCAACGCCACCTGGTACTTCGGCGACGGTGCCAGCCAGCAGAACGGCGACATCCTCAGCCATCAATACGATGACGAAGGCACCTATGAAGTCACCCTCATCGTCACAGACAACGACGGTGCCACCGCTGAGACCAGCCAGTTCATCGAGGTCAAAGACGAAGACCAGGCAGCCGGATTCGAGTTCGTGGTACTCATAGCGGCGATGGGCATCCTCCTCATCATGTGGAAGCGCCGGATGGGAGTGTGGCGCCGTCGATGACCGACGAAAAAATCATTCGTGACTCCGTCTACGGTAACATCCGCGTCGCCGACCTGTTCCTCG
>JBNGDQ010000218.1:0-2414 GCA_049975285.1 Thermoplasmatota archaeon | reverse complement strand
GAAAGAATGACCGAGTGGTGAACCTCTTCGGTATATATTTATAGACATAGCAGTTATATTGTATTGGAGGCGTAGAGGAGGGGTACATAGAGAGGTAAAAAATGATAAAAAAAGGCATATGGAAAAAAAGGGCAATTACAGTGACTATATGTATCACGTTAGCACTCCTTTTAGGTACGTTCTCTCCGTCAATTTTAGAGAACAATACCACTCTGGAGGAAACCGTTACGTCAGACGAGAGAATCCAGCTTGAGGCATTCAACGAAGACATCGGCACTCCTTACCGGTATGATACCCGTCCGCCGAACAGCGACGCGGCGGGAATGGCCTCTGACCAAAACGATGTCGGATACCACACGGACGCCGGCAACAATATCTATAGCTCGCTCCCCCTGTATATCGGCGAACCCATCGAAGGCACGATTCCGGGATGCGGGCGAACCGGAACACTGGCACCGGATGAAGGCGACGACTGTGATTGGTACCTGTTCTCCGTCTGCGAAGGACAACAGATCGACATCTCGCTTGCATCCAGCCAGGACTACAGCGTCGAGCTGACCAACACCAACGCCGAGTTCGTTTCCCATCCCTATACCGTGGAGACTACCGGCGTGCATTTCCTCCGCGTCGTAGCCGCCGATGGAGCAGGCACCGGAGACTACACCGTCAGCGTCACCACGGACGGCCAGTATGACGCGGGTATGAATGGAGATGCCGGCAACGAGAGAGGAAATGCGCGGGCCATCGAGCCAGGCGACTACTGCGGCTACATGAGTGAGAGCGACCGGGAAGACTGGTACAGTTTTGACGTCAGCACCGGAGAAGGCATCTTTATCACCCTGGAGTCGCCGCCCAAATCAGACTATGACGTCACGCTTTACAATCCAGCCGGCGAGGTCGTCCATGCCGGACGATACTACGGCGATGATGAAATCGAGTACCCTGCCGATGCGACGGGCACCTGGACGATACAGATGAACATGTTCCCCGGCTGGGACGAAGAAAAATGGCCGGATGACTACTTCCGATATGGCTCCGGTGCCTACACCTTCAGTCTCCAGGTCGGCGGGAGTGCCCAGGCACCTCCCCAGCCACGCGCCCAGCCATCCATCAATCCGGTAGCACAGACATTCGTGGTTAACGACAACGAGGCAGGCAACACGGACGAATACGGCTACCTGGCTGCCATTCCAGCCGCGAACTACCTCGACGGCGGCAACCGCTACCTTTCACCCATCGTGTACCGCGGCGTCGACCGGCAGATAAACTGGTTCGGCACTGTCGATGACACGACGCAATATCTCCTCGACGACTGGAATACTTATCTGAGCCGGCACGGCGTGACGGCATCAGAATACGTTGTCCCCGATGATCCAGTGACGGCAGCCGCAGACATTGCAACCAGCCAGTGGGAAACCGCCGATACGGCAGTGCTCGCCATCGACGGCAGCGGATATACAGATGAAGCCACAGCAGTCGTCGACAGCGATGCGACGCTCAACGTCCAAACCCAGGTTACCACTGCACCCCGGGGAAGCAGCCAGCTCAAGGATGTCGGTGGCCGACAGGCCCTCCCCATGTTCGTGGGCAGCAAATGGGCGGTCATGACCGTCTACGCGGAGCCAGTCTCACCTGGGCTGGGTATCATCACCCCGCGCTACGAGCTCGGTACCGAGGAAGACTGGCCGCATCCCTACGATGCACCCGGAGACAACACCAACATCTACTTCCCGATAACCATGCCGGGGCTCTGGTTCCCCTACGTGGCGGAAAACAGTGGCGACTGGACGCTCGAGGTCACCAAGTATACCGGCGACCGATACAAGGTCCCCGTAGATGATACAAGCAGCAGCCTCGAGGTAACCGTAACGACCAGTCAGGAGAGCTACCTCGAAGTATTCCTGGTCGACCCGCACGGCAACATCCGCCGTCCATCCATACCACACTGGAACGATCCCACCTACGAGAACATCAACCCGTTGCACCAGTGGAACGGCGACCATCACAACGGATTCGAGGACTGGCGGCGCTGGGAACCAGTAGCCAGCACGGAACATTCCGTCGAAGTACATTATCCAATGGAGGGCAAATGGACGGTCATCGTCGCGCCGCATTATCCCTACGGAGAGGAAAAGACCAGTGACAGCATAGATTACCATATCACCGCGTCGGTGCGGCAGCACAGCCAGCAGCGGACCAACGCCGCGCTCTCGGCAGCCAATGGCGCCGTTTTGGCCTCACTGAATCATGCACCGCTGCTGTACGTCACCACGGACGAAATCCCGGCGGCGACCCAGAACGCACTCGACACGCTCGGTGCATCGAACATCATCTTCGTCAACCTGGGAGAGATAAGCAGCGCCAATCCTGGTGGCACCACGTATACGACGATGCAGCAGGTCGTCGATGCCATC
>JBNGDQ010000217.1:0-2426 GCA_049975285.1 Thermoplasmatota archaeon | reverse complement strand
GGTGCATCGGTAACAAAATGCACGAATTTTTCCAGCTGGTCGATGGACCGCTGGCTGACGTGGTGTTCTATCCGGCAGGCATCGATTTCTGCCCGGGGGCGTTCCACGCCGATGATGTCCAGGAAGTCCGCAATAACCCGATGTCGGTCCATGAGCCTGCGGGCCAGCGCGCTCCCGGTTTCGGTGAGCGTGGCGCCGCGGTACGGCGTGTAGTCGACGTAGCCTTCTCGTTGCAGCTTCTGGAGTATCTCCGTCACCGAGGGAGCCTGCACGTTCATCTCCGCGGCGATGGCACTGGTATGCGCGTAGCCCTCCCGCTGCTGTAGCACGTAGATGGTCTCCAGGTATTCCTCTATTGTTTTTTGTCTCATGGTCCTCCCAGCCCGAGTAATACAATGCGCAGCAACCCGCCGACGAGGGTCGCCGTCACGAGCATGATAGCCGCCGCCTTGAACAGGTCCCGCAGGCCGAGCTCCCGGAGCATGACCGCGAAGGTGGCCACGCAGGGAAAATAGATGGTGAGGACCACGGCAGCGATGACGAGCTGCAGAGCACCCATGTCCAGCGAGAGAAGCATGCCGATGGCCAGGTCCTTACGCAGGAAGCCAATGAGCAGAGCCGTGCTGGCATCGCTCGGCAGCCCCAGCCAGCCATGGGTGAACGGAGAGAAGACGTCGCCCAGCCACTGCAGGACACCTGCCGAGTAGAGAATGTTGATGAGAAAGACCCCCAAGAACAGGAACGGGATGGCCTCGGCCAGGAATCCCCGGATGCGCATCCATGTCTTCGTAGTGATAGCCGACAGGGAGGGCCGACGATACGGCGGTATCTCCATGAATATCTCCGGGCTCTCACCGGCCACCACCCGCGTGAGCAGCAGCCCGGCAACAACGTAGGTAGCGATGAGCACCCCGACGACGAGCAATATGTAGCGCAACCCGTGAGGCCCCAGGATACCGAATATCATGGCCGTCTGCGCCATACAGGGCACCGCGATGGCGAGCAACGTAGCCGCGATGAAGCGCTGCTTCCGGGTCTCCAGATTCCGGGTGGCCAGCATGCCGGGGACGTTGCAACCGAGCCCCATGAAGACGGGAACGATGCCGTAGCCGTGCATCCCCAGCTTGTGGAAGACATTGTCGGTGAGCGTGGCCAGCCGGGGGAGATACCCCGAGTCCTCCAGCAGCGACAGCAGGAGATAGAATGCACCGATGTAGGGGAGCACCATGCCGAAGGGCACATAGAGCCCGGTGGTCAGCATGCCCATGGATTGCTCGTAGTCGATGCCGCCCTCGATGAGCTGACCAACGAGGATGTCATGTAGCAGACCGGGCCCCAGCCACTCGCTGAGCTCCATGGCCAGCGGCCGGTACGCCTCGAACAACGGGTCCATCAGATAGGTGATAAACGTTTCCCCGATGACCTGGATGAGCCAGAAGGAGGCCAGCAGGACAATGATGGCAATGGGGATACCGCTGGCGGGCATGATGGTCGCGTCAGCCAGCCGATCCCATACCGTGTGATGGCGATGCTCGACGTGCTGCACGGCTCGAATGATGTGCCCGATGTCAATCCATCGTTCTTCCTCCCCGGCCGGCGGCCTCTCCCCCGCGTGGGCCCCGGGCAATGCCAGGACGAGGTCGCGGAAGCCTTCCCCGGTGAGCGCCACCGTTGGTATCACCGGCACGTGCAGCATTTCTTGGAGCTGTGCTACATTGATGTCGATGCCCTCGTGAGCTGTTTCATCCCACATGTTGAGCGCCACGACCATGGGCACGTCCTGCTCGAGGAGCTCCAGGGTGAGATAGAGGTTGCGCTCCAGGTTGGTGGCGTCGACGACGTTGATGACAAGGTCGGCATCGTGGAGTAGTTTGACGGCGACCTCTTCTGCCTTATTTGATGGCTCGAGGGAATAGGTGCCGGGGGCATCGATGATTTCGGCTCGTTCTCCTTCAATGCGGAGTTTTCCCTTGGAGTAGTCGATGGTGGTGCCGGGATAGTTTGAGGAGATGACCTGGGCGCCGGTGAGCCGGGCGAAGACGACGCTCTTGCCCACATTGGGATTGCCCATTAAAACGATTTTTTTCATGCTGTCGTGACGAAAATACGCTGGGCCATGCCTCGGCCGATGGTGGTCTTCCGTCCGTCTACCTCGACGACGAGCGGCCCGACGAACGGGTGTTTGGTTACAACGCGAATGTGTTTGCCTTCCCGGATGCCCATGGTGCGGAGCTTGCGCTGACATCCGCGGCCACCTTCGAGTTTTGTGATGGTGGCGCTGTCGCCGGTTTCGAGGTCTGCAATCGGTTGATCCATATCGTCACCAGTATTTTTAGGCATACCTAAACTAGTTCTTAAGTGTTGCGGTATCCCCAGTACTTCGGAAAGTAGCGAGGGCGGCAGCCCTCGGTAGCCTTGTTCCGAAG
>JBNGDQ010000216.1:0-2437 GCA_049975285.1 Thermoplasmatota archaeon | reverse complement strand
CTGCATGTGCTGCCTCGGGGGCAACCACGAATCCTTCTGTTTGAGCGAAGAGCTGCGCGGCCTGGAAGACCTCGTTCTGGTCATATGCCACGGCGTCCATAATGCCGTCGCGGGTCAGTCGGCAGAGCAGCGGCGAGTCGCCGTGGTAGCGGAGCCCGCCGGCGTGGATGGGGGGCGGCACGTAGTCGTGGCCGAGCGTGTGCATCTTCATGATTGGCGTGAGGCCGGCTGCGTCGCCGAAGTCGTAGGCGTAGAGTCCCTTGGTCAGTGTGGGGCAGGCGGTTGGCTCGCAGGAGATGATGCGGGTGTCGGGATGCTCGTTGCGGAGCTTGTCTCCTACGAAGGGGAACGCGGTGCCGGCGAAGTTTGATCCGCCGCCGGTGCAGCCGAGCACCACGTCTGGGTATGCATCTATTGTTTCGAACTGTTTTTGTGCTTCGAGGCCGATGATGCTCTGGTGCAGGCAAACGTGGTTGAGCACCGAGCCGAGCGAGTAGTGTGTATCGTCGTGTGTTGCCGCATCTTCGACTGCCTCTGATATAGCGATGCCGAGGCTGCCGGATGTATCGGGGTCTTTTTCCAGGATTTTTCTCCCTGCATTGGTGGTGGTGCTGGGGCTGGGGAGACAGGTTGCACCCCAGACGCGCATGAGGCTTTTCCGGTATGGTTTTTGTTCGTAGCTGACTCGTACCATGTAGACGGTGCATTGGAGATCGAAGAAGGCGGTGGCGAATGCCAGGGATGACCCCCATTGCCCGGCACCGGTTTCGGTGGCCAGTCGCTCGATGCCCTCCTGTTGGTTGTAGTAGGCCTGAGCGACGGCGGTGTTGGGTTTGTGGGAGCCGGGCGGCGAGACGCCCTCCCATTTGTAGTATATTTTGGCCGGCGTTTTGAGATGCTGCTCGAGACGGCGGGCTCGATAGAGTGGAGTGGGTCGCCACAGCCGGTATAGATCCCGGATTTCTTCTGGTATATTGATGTATCGCTCGGTTGTCATTTCCTGTCGTATGAGTTCCATCGGGAAGAGTGGTTTGAGGTCGTCAGGTGTGACTGGTTCGTGGGTGGCAGGGTGCATGACGGGGTCTAGGGGTGCTGGCAGGTCAGCTTGTATATTGTACCACTGCCGTGGCAGGTTCTCCTCATCGAGGAGTATTTTTGTCTGGTTCATGCCGCTGTAATTGCCAGGCGGTATTTAAATATTTGTATAAAAATATACTATAAAGTATAAAAAATAACTTTAAAGATTACTTTTGATATGCGATGCTTTATATTGGCTGTTTCAATGTATGGAATATGTGGCAGCAGATTTACACATTCTTTCGTCCATACCCGGCACAGCAAAAGGTCGCCGAACTTCTCCTTCAATATGGCCTGCGGGTGCAGGATGGCGGGCTGTTCTGCGGCCCGATAGAGCTGTCCCATGCAAAGGTTGCGCGGGCCATCGGTGTGGATCGCCGGGCTGTATCGAGTACCATCGAAACCATTCAAGCGCATGAAGAACTACAGCCCATTTTTGCCAACCTGCAGCCCACCAGCCATCTCAAAGAGGTCGCCTCGCACATGGATTGGGGCGTCATCGAAATCATTCCCGTTGACGCGAGTGAGCCGGGCATTCTTGCAGCTGTGGCAGACGTCGTGGCCGATGCAGATATCAGCATTCGACAGGCTGTCGTCGATGATTACCAGATAACAGAGGAGCCACGCCTCTTTATCGTTACGGAAACCCCGCTCTCTGGAGACATCATTGCCTCAATTCGTTCATGCAATGGCGTCAAGGCCGTCATCGCGTATTAACCTGAGTAACATCGCAACTTTAATAAATTCCAAGCCGCTTGTCATCCCATGCGGGTCACCCAATGGGGCGTCGTTGCCTTTCTCATCATCGCTGTCGTCGTGTTGCCTGCCCTATCCGGCTGTATCGGCCCGCAGGAGGTGGTGCAGCGAGTGCTGGACCGGCTTGAACAGGAAAAGGAATACCAGTGGAATGAAAAGCTGGACGGCCGGGAGGACTTCAACATCATTGATACCATCAATGAAAATGCAGCCAAGGTGGAAAGCTACCCGCTTCGCCCCCTCAAAAAAGGTGCATTGTTTTTGCATCTCTATGTGGACGTAAACTTTTCCAACATCATCAACAAGGACTGGGAATGCCTGACCACGGGATACGTGAACATCACTATCACTATGCCCTCCGGGGAAAACGAGTCACATGAATATAACGTGCTGGGGAAGGACAACACATATAATGAGTTTTTCTATTTCCCCAATCCTGCCGTGGGCAACTGGACTCTCACCGTCAAGGTGCGGGGCTCCGGATACTATCGGATGTTCGCGGAAGCATACGAACCCACGTAGCCGGCGTAGCTCAGCGGTAGAGCGTCTGACTCGTAATCAGAAGATCGAGGGTTCAAATCCCTCCGCCGGCTTTATAAGAGTA
>JBNGDQ010000215.1:0-2453 GCA_049975285.1 Thermoplasmatota archaeon | reverse complement strand
GTCGCCATACTGATCATCGCCGTTGTGTTCATGCTCCGCTACTTCGGTATCTATTTTTGGTAAACGGCGGCTGGGGACACGGGGCATTCCCCTCGGATACATAAATCTGATATAATGTCAGATGCATGTAGACGGGATACCATGGCTACGCATCGTCTCTTTACCGCCATCGACATCGGAGCGCGGCAGTCACTCGTCGAACTGGAGCAGCGCCTGGACGAGACGGGTGCCAACCTCAAGCTGGTGGAGCCGGAGAACATCCACGTGACCTTGAAGTTCCTGGGAGACACTGACGAGGCCAAGATACCCGGCATCGTCGAGGCATTGCAGACAGTCGCCGGGGAGATGAAGCCCTACCAGGCAGCCCTGCAGGGCGTGGGCGTGTTCCCGCATCTCGACTACATAAAGGTCATCTGGATCGGGGTCGACGACGACGGGCAGACGAAGCAGATAGCCGAGCGGCTGGATGACGAGCTCGCCGGACAAGAATTCCGGAAAGAAAAGCACGAGTTTACGCCGCATGCCACCATCGCCCGGATGAAGGGCGCCCGGGGCAAGGATGCTGTCCGCCGGCTCGTCGAGGAGCACACCGCGACCGGGTTCGGCGAGCTCAGCGTCACTGGCATAGAGCTGAAGAAGAGCGAACTCCGGCCGGAGGGACCCGTCTATACGACGCTTAGCCACGTTGACCTATGACCACGCATGCAGAGATACGGGACGAGGTGCTCGAACGAATCGTGCCCACTCCGGAGGAGCGGCAGCAGTTACAGGAAGCCATTGAGATGCTCAAAGAGGAGCTGCTCGATGCCGCTACGGCGCGAGACATAGACCTGTCGGTGCAGCTGGTGGGCTCCATCGCGAAGGACACCTATCTCCAGGGGGCGCTGGACATCGACCTGTTCCTGCTGTTTTCTCCAGACACGGAGCGAGAGGAGATGAAGCAACGGGCGCTGGACATCGGCACCGCGGTCCTCGACGACTGGGTCATCCAGTACGCGGAGCATCCCTACGTGCGGGGGAACCATGACGGCTACGACGTTGACGTGGTCCCCTGCTACGAGGTCAGTGATGTCGCGCGGCTGCAGAGCGCCGTGGACCGGACGCCGTTCCACACGGAGTACATCCAACAGCATCTGGCAGAGGAGCAAAAAAACGAGGTGCAATTATTGAAGCAGTTCATGCAGGGGGTCGGCTGCTACAGCGCTGAGGAACGCGTGCAGGGCTTCGCGGGCTACCTGGCTGAGCTGCTGGTCATCCAGTATGGCTCCTTCCTCGATGTGCTCCGCGCTGCCGCTGGATGGGAAGACGAAGTGGTGCTCTCGTTGACTGATGGAGCGACTGAAGATTTTCCTGAGCCATTTGTCTTCGTGGATCCAGTGGATCCCTCGCGGAATGTCGCCGCGGCGGTGTCACCGGAAAAACGCCGGTTGTTCATGCAGGCTGCCGCCGCGTATCTTGAGAAACCAAGGCTGTCGTTCTTTTTCCCCCGGCCCGTGGAGCCCTGGCCCCTGGAGGAGATACAGCCTCGCCTTGAGTCATGGATCAGCGTGGTGCTCCCGCGGCCGGACGTGGTGGATGACATCCTGTACTCGCAGGTACGGAAGGCCCTACGGAACCTGTCCACGGTGCTCGAGGAGCATGACTTTGTTTGCCTTGACAGCGCCTACCATGTGGACGGTGAGGTGCTGCTGGCCGTCCAGCTGGAGCAACGAGAGCTTCCAGAGGAGAAGATGCATCTGGGTCCCCCGGTGGAGCAGGAGGAGCACGCAGCCGCCTTCCGGGAGAAATGGGAGGAGCACCCCCGGACCATCGCGGGGCCCTCCATAGAGGATGGACGGTGGCAGGTGACGATAACACGGCGGTATCGCAGCGCGAGGGAGCTGCTCCAGGAGTGCCTGGATGAAGTCAACCTGGGGAAACATCTCAGCCGCCAGGCCGCTGATGCCCGGGTGCTAGCCGGGGCTGAACTAGCTCGAGAAAAATATGCTGTATTCTGGACGGAGCAATTGTCTGACAAGATGCCCTGGGAGCGCTAGATGAGCCCGGCCTTCTGGAGGAGCATGAAGTCCTCCGTGGATAGCTTCTCGCCTTTCTTGAAGCGCTCGTAGACGTCGTCGGCTTCCTCCTGGATGGCGCTTCGTTTCTCCTGGATCTCGTCGCGTTTCTGTTGTTGTTTGAGGGCTTTGAGTTCGTCTTCGACTTCACGGATTTCCTTGACGTAGGAGACCATTTTCTTGTGGGCTTTGTCGGCGTCGAGGCGGGCGAGGACGTATTCCTTCTGGATTTTTTTGAGGTCCTTGTAGAGCTCGTCTGACTGGTTGAAGGCGTCGATCATCTTGACATGGTGCTCCTGGGCGCGCTCGGCGAGTTCTTTGACTTTTTCGTGGGATTTGTCGCCTTTCTCCTTCATGCGCTTCTGTTTGTCGAGGATCTCGCGGAACTCGGGGTTCTGC
>JBNGDQ010000214.1:0-2478 GCA_049975285.1 Thermoplasmatota archaeon | reverse complement strand
CACCTATCTCAAGGCTTGTCCAAAAGTATGCGTTCTCGCTGTTATCAACAATGTTGTTGTAGGTGAAATAGTTGTTTTTACAGCCTGATTCCCAGTATATTCCCACGCCGTTTCCATGTATGTTGTTGCGGGTCACCACGTTGTGGGTTGAGCCCTCATAGTTTACGCCAATGGTACCATCCAACATGACCCCTGCCTGATTTGAATAAAGCTCGTTGCCAGAAATGGTGCAGTTAGAGGAATCACTGACCAACACCCCTCCATATGCATGGTTATGAATGGAGTTATTCAGAATTGAAAGATTTGAGCAGGCAAACGCTGTTATTCCGTATTGCTGATTGGAATAAACTTGATTGAAGGAGATAGTGCTATCGATTAGGTCGCATATATCTATTCCATCACAATTCTTTGCAACGACATTGTAAGAAATTATGTTATTGCTTGAGTTCCCGTGTGTGATTGAGGTCCCCTCTGCTCCAATGCCTACTCCTGCATTATTTACAACGGAGTTTTGAATTATAACACTATCAGATGAAAATCCATCTATCCAAATTCCTATTCCTCTGCTTTTAGTTACTTCATTATTTTTGATTAAATTGTTATCAGAATTGAGCAACTTAATTCCTACTCCCGCATGTTTAACAGTGATATTCTCCACAGTAATATAACTTGAATTCCTGAGTTGTACTCCCACTTCTCCGTTTAAAATAATAAAACCGCTGATTGTGCAATTATTTGCTTCTACCAAAACAGTTATGTTATTTTCACTTCCATTTATAATTGGCTTCTCTCTATCTTCAACAATTCCGATGAGTGAAACACTTTTGTTTATGACTATACTTTCATTATACACTCTATAGTAAACATAAATAGTATAGCCATTTTCTGCATCATCAATGGCATCTTGAATGCTTGTGTAGTTATTTGGTCCAGAGCCGCCGACATACAAAATGTTTCCATTGCTATTGTTCAACGAAGAGACATCGCTTCCATCGATAGATGCAAATGGAACAAGCAATAGGAATGCAACAACGAGAAGCAGCGTCTTTTTCACTATCATTCATCATATCTAAGATTTAAAACTTTTTGTATCATGTACCATAATGGCTAGATGGCCGAACCACTTTTTATTTCAACAGCAGCCTGACCAACACTACGAGGGCAAGAAATTCACCGATAACGAAATACATGTTAAGCCCCATAAACATCCCGAATAGAAATAGTAGGATTGCAGCCACCAGCAGCAGGAAGAGAAAGAGCTTTCAGTCCTTCCTTTGTAGTACAGTTCTCACATCTTAGAAGGGATATTTTTTATAAAATTTTATCGCCTTGAGGCAAAAAAACATGCGTATGTCACACATGTAAATGTCGAAGACGAGAAACGCAATGCTTACTTCCGCCGTGACTGAGCCAATTTTATAAACAGAACTGCCTCTACCGCCGCCAAAATAATAACGAGAAAAGGCAAGAAAACAAGCGACAAGATGATAAGGACTGCTACAGCAGCTATTAATACGAAAAAGAGCTTTCGGTCTTCCTTGTGCAGCAATGTCATCACGCCCATTTACTCTGGTTCGTATTCCTCGGTGAGCCAGGGGAAATACCGAATTACCGAGGGCAGTCTATTCATAATTCTGTCTCCTCGCAATCCGAGGAGGCGGCTGGGCCCGAGCTCGCTTCCCCAGTAATTGTAGCGAGCGTCGCAGATGGACAACTCCGCAAGCAACCCTACTTCATTCTCCCAGATATTGTTGTAATCCAGGGAAATACCTCTGCATGCATACAAGTATATACCCTGTTTGCTTTCCGTGATATTGCAGCCGGTCATAGAAAAAAGCATATCGGGCGAGATATGTGAAATTCGTGCCCCTATATCGTCGGATTGTATGCTACAATTTTTTATATCAATCTGTGTTGAGTTAGTTACATCTATACCGAGGTCCTTTCCATATATGTGGCAATGAGAAACCGTAACGCCACCCGCATTGGTGAGGATTACCCCAGCGCCATTGCCATCTAAACGGCAGTTGGAAACCGTAAGATTGTAACCACCGTACATAAGGATGCTCCAAAATCTATTATGGGAGATGGAGCAATTGGTGATAGACACGTTGGTGGTGGGCACGTTGGTGGTGGGGCTCCCATTGTCCTCTATATCAATTCCAAACCCTCCTAGATATCCACCTCCCTCTTTTTCGCCCAGATTATGGGAAATAATGCAGTTCCGGATGGTCACATCATTGCATCCAAAGTCTATGTCCATCCCGCGCAGGCTATCTGAGATATTACAGTTTTCAATTCGTACGTTGGACGAGTTCCACACGGTAAGGCCATCGCACTGGGTGATGGTACAGTTTGAAATGCGGACGTAATCGTCGTCATAGACGGTTATTGCATTGGTCCAGAAATCTCCAGGAGCGTTTCTGACCGTGAAGTTGTTGAAGACAACGTTATCGGAATTCACGGATATTCTGGTGG
>JBNGDQ010000213.1:0-2484 GCA_049975285.1 Thermoplasmatota archaeon | reverse complement strand
TCGGAGATCATCCCTACACGCTCTCCGAGATGCGCGAGGCCTTCCTCTCCTTCTTTGAAGAAAACAATCATACGCGCCTTGAGCGGTACCCCGTGGTAGCCCGCTGGCGCAACGACGTCTACCTTACCATCGCCTCCATCGCTGACTTCCAGCCCCACGTGACCTCTGGGGAGGTGCCACCGCCTGCCAACCCGCTCGTCATCTCCCAGCCCAGCATCCGGCTCAACGACCTCGAAGAAGTCGGGCGGAGCGGCCGCCACCTCACCATGTTCGAGATGATGGGGCATCATGCGTTCAACAACCACGAACAGATCTACTGGAGCGAGGAAACCATCCAGCTGTGCAACGACTTCCTCCACAGCATAGGCATCTCCACCGAGCAGGTCACCTACAAGGAAGGTGCTTGGCACGGCGGCGGCAACGCCGGCGCCTGCCTCGAGGTCCTCGCGGCTGGCATGGAGATATCGACGCTCGTGTTCATGAGCCTCCAGCGGAGCAATGAGGGCGACATCGAGGTCAACCACGAACGCTACACCAAGATGCCCCTCCAGGTCGTCGATACCGGCTACGGACTCGAACGCCTCGCCTGGCTCACCCAGGGCTCAGAGACCGTCTACGATGCCATCTTCCCCGGCATTATAGCCACCATACGCGACGCAGCCGCCACGCCTGAGCCACGAGACATCTACGCTCTGGCCGACCACACCCGCTGCCTGCTCTTCATGCTTGGCGACGGCATCGTGCCCAGCAACGCCGAGGAAGGCTACCTCGCCCGGCTGATAGCCCGCCGCGCCCTGCGGTTCATCGAACGTCTCAACCTCGACATGACACTCATCGACCTCGTCGACCTCCACCTCGCGCACCTCACAGACGATTTTCCTGATTTAGCTGCATCGCAGGAAACGATGCACGCCATGCTCGACAAAGAAACAGACAAATACCGGGAGACCCTGGACAAGGGCCGACGACTGGTCGCCCGATACGTCGAAGAACACGGCGACATCCCGGAGGAAAAACTCCTCCAGTTCTACGACACCCACGGCGTGCCCCCTGACGTCGTCAAAGAAGTGGCCGGCGACGCTGTCACTATTCCCGACGACTTCGCCTCACGCGTCGCAGAACTCCACAGCGGCACCCGGCAGACCACTGAAGAAACACATGAAAGCGAATACGCCACCAAGCAGCAGTACTACGAGGAGCCCTACCAGCACAGCTTCGAGGCCACCGTCATCTGGAGCGGCACCGTCGACGGCAGCCCGGCGGTCATCCTCGACACCACGCTGTTCTACCCAGAAGGCGGCGGCCAGGCATCCGACACAGGCGCTCTCAGCCAGGGCGACACAGAGCGACAGGTCCTCCACACCGAAAAACACGGCGAGGCCATCATCCACGTCCTCGACGGTCCACTCAAAAAAGGCAGCGTGGAAGGCACCATCAACTGGCAGCGCCGCTACGACATCATGCGCCATCATACCGCGACACATCTCATAAACGCGGCAGCCCGGCAGGTCCTCGGCCGCCACATCTGGCAGAAAGGCTCCGCCCTCGACGACACCGAGGCCCGCCTCGACGTCTCCCACTACCAGCGCATCACATCCGACGAGATACGCCGCATCGAGGCAGCCGCCAACACCTGGACCCGCGAGGCACACGACGTCACCAAACACCTGCTGCCCCGCGAACAAGCCGAGCAACACTACGGCCTGCGCCTATACCAGGGCGGCCCACCCGCCGGCAGCACCCTCCGCGTCCTCCAGATAGACGGCATAGAGGTCGAAGCCTGCGGTGGCACCCACGTCGACAACACCGCCGAGATCGGTTACATCAAGATAACCGGCACCGAACGCGTGCAAGACGGCGTCGAACGCATCAAGTTCAAGGCAGCAGAGCAAGCCCTCGAATACGTCCATCAACGCGACGAGCTACTCCAGGAGACCGCCGACGTGCTCGACGTCCAACCGGAAGCACTCCCGCAGACCGTCGAACGCTTTTTCTCTGAATGGAAACGGCTCCGCAAGCAGGTCGAAGAGCTCCAGAAGCAATCGGTCAGCAGCACCGTCGAAGACTTCCACGGCATCCGCATCGTCACCCAGGACAACCTCAGCACAGGGGCAGTCAAGGACATCACCAGCCAGGGAGGTACGGTTGTCGTATCAAAAAGCATTGCCGACGAAATAGCAGCAATCCACATCGCCCGGTCATCGGACATTGACATCGACTGCGGTGCCATCGCCCGCGAGATCGCCAGCATCCTCGGCGGAGGCGGCGGCGGGAAGCTGTCGGTGGCACAGGCAGGTGGCCCCAACGTCGAGGCACTCGACGATGCATTCGAGCAGGCTATCGCTCTGGTCAAAGAGCAGCTCAAAGAAAAACATTTATGAACCAACTCCGTTTACCACAGCACGACATGGGCCGGTAGATCAGTGGAAGATCGCCTCCTTGGCATGGAGGAGGCCGTGGGTTCAAATCCCACCCGGTCCATTG
>JBNGDQ010000212.1:0-2489 GCA_049975285.1 Thermoplasmatota archaeon | reverse complement strand
GCCAACATGCTCTACAAGATGGTGAAGAAGGAGAAAGAGGACATCCTGTCGGTGCTGGCACCCCGGGAGCTCCGCGGCTACATCTTCGTGGAGGGATATGACGTCGACGTCATCAAAAAACTTATACGGCACATGCGCTATGCTCGCGATGTGCTCGACAAAAACGTTGCCTTTGAAGAAATCGAACATTTCCTCTTCCCGCCCTCAGCGGTAGCCAACGTGGAGGAGGGCAACATCATCGAGCTTGTCTCTGGACCGTTCAAGGGAGAAAAAGCCAAGGTGACGCGCATCGACGACGCGAAGGAGGAGATTACGGTGGAGCTGCTGGAGGCTATGGTACCCATTCCCATCACGGTGCGAGGCGAACAGGTAAGAGTACTCAAAAAGCAAGAGGAATAATCATGACGGAAGTTGTAGAAGTACTGGTAGAAGGAGGAAAAGCATCCGCTGGCCCGCCGATTGGGCCCGCGCTCGGCCCCCATGGCGTCAACATCATGGAGGTCGTCAACGAGATAAACGAGAAGACGAAGGATTTTCAGGATACCACGGTACCCGTCAAGATCAGCATTGACCCGGCCACCAAGGCATTCGAGATAGAGGTCGGGACGCCCCCGGCATCATCGTTGATTCTCAAGCGAGCCGGCATCGACAAGGGGTCATCGAATCCCCGCGAGGTAAAAGTCGGCAGCATCAGCATGCAGGACGCCGTCGACATCGCCAAGATGAAAAAGGATGGGCTGCTGGGGAAAACCATGAAGGAAAAAGCCAAGGAAGTCGTCGGTACCTGTGTCTCCATGGGCATCAAGGTCGACAATAAAGATCCGAAAAAGGTAGGGAAAGAGATAGATGAGGGAGCCTACGACTCCCTTCTTACCTAGTTTTTTATCCGAGAGACTAGATGTTGTAGACGGTAACCGATACAGAGCGCTCAGCTCGGTTGCCAGCATGGTCATAAGCGACGACTTTGAGCGTATGCGCGAACAACACCGTGTCATCCCACACCCATTCATAGGGCGTGGTTTCATCTGAAGCTTTTTCTACGCCATCTATAAGGAAGGACACCCGGTCCATGCCCGACGTGGCATCATTTGCGTTAACGCTCACCGTAATCTGGCCGACGATGACGGCCTTATCTCGAAGGATGGGGAGAATCTCCCGGTCGAAGAGATACAGGTGATTGGTCGTCGGTTTCTCCAGCGTAAGCGTCGGTGCCGTGTTGTCGACCGTGAACTCGTCATCGGAGAGATCAGTGCCCTGATTGTTTGACGGATCAGTTACCGAGATTTTTATGAGATATTCGACGCCGTCAACCAGGCCATCAGTATCCCACTCATAGCTGCCATCATTTTCTGTATCAGTAACGATGGTCTGCCAGGATACACCGCCGTCAGCGCTGTACTTCAATGTCACCATGAGCTCGGAGTCATTTGCCGTGGCTACATCAGTGGCGTTCCAGGTGACGTCGACGTCACCGGTGAGGTTTTCGCCGCCGTTCGGAGCAGTCAGGGTTACCTCGGGCGGCGTCGCGTCTTTTACCCGGAAGGTCTTGGTGCTGGATGTATTAGCGTTGCCTTCGCCATCTACGGCGTAGAAGACGTATTCATAGGTCCCCAGCATGGTATACGTTGTCTCGCTGTAATAGGTATCATTGTCGGCCACCTGGCCAACGATGGACGTGTTGGTGACCTCGTCGTTGGGGTCGATAATCTTGAGGAAGACATCCTCGACGCCTACAGCGTCGGTTATCTCGGCGGATATGTTCACTGCACCATTATAATTAGCCACAGAGGGAGTAGCAGCCACGTTTGAGAAGACGGGAGGCATGGTATCCTCCACGGTGAATGACTGCTCTGCCGATGTATTGCTGTTGCCGGCGCCGTCCTCGGCGTAGATATGGAAGGTGTACTCCCCGAGGTCGTAGTAGGGCTGCTGGCAGTAGTACGTCGTGCCGTCGATGCCGCTGACGTTCTGCAGGATGGAAAAGTTGCGGGTGCTATCGTCGGGATAGGTGAGGACTAGGCGGACATCGGCGAGGTTCATGTCATCGGTGACATTGGCGGTGATGACCACGTTTTCGCCGGCTTCAGCCGTGGGGGATGGACTGACTGATACCTCGTGTATCTCCGGCGGTACCAGGTCTTCTTCGCTGACGGTAACCGTGGCGGTATCCTCATCTGTAGCAGCATCATCATCCACGACGGTCAACCGGGCTGTATAGGTATCAATTGTGGTATAGGTATGCATCTGTGATGCTGGCGGCATACCTGAGCCGCTATACTCCGGGGTGCCATCATCATCAATATCCAGCTCCCAGGAATCAATGCTGCCATCGGGATCACTGGCTGACAATGAAAACGTGACATCCAACGGCGGCGTACCAGCCGTCGGACTCGCCGACAGCGTACACGACGGTGGA
Organism: Thermoplasmatota archaeon; assembly: GCA_049975285.1. Classification (GTDB taxonomy): domain Archaea; phylum Thermoplasmatota; class E2; order UBA202; family DSCA01; genus CAZESS01. Next base: position 73 of record JBNGDQ010000212.1, on the reverse strand, counting down.
TCATTCGGCTCCTCACTCACGGTAACCGTGGCGGTATCCTCATCTGTAGCAGCATCATCATCCACGACGGTCA
>JBNGDQ010000211.1:0-2503 GCA_049975285.1 Thermoplasmatota archaeon | reverse complement strand
GACGGGATGTGCCACGATGGTCCGGCGGCAGCAGTACCGTCGTACGCCCAGGTCGTCGAGGACCTCCTGCGGGTCTTCATCTTTGAGGTACACGCGTTTCTTGTATTCCTCGAATGCCGAGCCGAGGACTTTGCCGCAGGTAAAACATCGCACTGGTATAATCATGGTTATCGGTACGACTTCTGCCGTTTCTTCCGGGCGCCGCGCCCCAGCTGCTTCTTGGGTTCCTTCTGCCGGGTGTCGCTCACCAGCAGCGTCCGGTCGTAGTCCATGTACATCTCGCGGAGCTCCTCATCGTCCGTGTAGGCCAGGATAGCCTTGGCGATAGCCGTCCGGGAGGCCTCAGCCTGGCTCATCGAGCCGCCGCCCTCCACGTTGACGCTGATGTCCAGTTTATCCTTGTACTTGTCCGCCATCGCGACGGGTTCACCAATGATATGCCGGATGATCGGCGACTGATACGCCCGAAGATTGACGCTGTTGACCCGGATGGTGCCGTTTCCCTTCTTGGCGACGGCGCGGGCGATGGCTCTCTTCCGTTTGCCTGACTCGACGACTGCTTTTACCATGATACCCCTAGAAATGAGGAAAGTTCTCTAAGCGTGATATGCGGCGAGGTGGTCGGCTCCGCCATCCGTTCCGCCTCCGTCTCACCGAGACCATTGGGCACACCGATATGCGCCTTCAGATTCCGGAGCGCCTCCCGGCCACGTGTTTTTTGATAGGGCAGCATACCGCGGACCGTGCGCTTCACTATCTGGTCCGGCATCCGCGGGAAATAGGGTCCCTTCCGCTTGGTGCCGCCTATCTCGCGCTTCCGCTTGTACCGCTGCTGTATCTCGTCCTTGTTGCCAACGATGATGGCCTGCTCTGCATTGATAACTGTTATCTGTTCTCCCTCCAGCAGCTGCTGAGCGAGCTGCGAGGCGAATCGTCCCAGGGGAGCACCGGATGCGTCTACTACTCTCATCTAACCACCTATAATGCGAACGTTGCGGCCGTCCGATTTGTGTTCCACCAGGTCCCTGATGGAGAGACAGGAACCGCCGGCTGCCTCTATCTTTTCTCGAGCTGACCGGGAAAACGAAAACGCGGCTACGTCCATCTTAGGCGCGATGCCGGAGCCCAGCACCTTACCCGGGACAAGCGCGGTTTCGCCGTCGTTGAGATGCTTCGCGATCTCGTCGACGTTGACCTCAGCCCATCGCTGGCTTGATTTCTGCAGCCGCCGGGCTATATCCCGCCAGATGGCTGCCTCGTGTTCATCGGCTGCCTCTTCGAGGAATTCGATGAGGGCGATAAGCTGTGGATTGGTCTTGGTCATCTGGCCTGTTAATGGAGTGTTATTTATAAAAATTGTGCCTCCCTCGCCGGCGGAGCGAAACCGCGGCCAGCTCGACGAACAAGCCAACGGGAACCAGGATGCCCAGGAAGAGCAGCGCTCCCCCGGTCACCAGGCTGAGGAAGAGAGCGATGAATCCACCAGCCAGCAGCAGGAGAGCGAGGTAGTCGAGCCAGCCGGCCTGCATCAACTGGCCCTTGTCCGGGTACGGAGCAGCCCGGAATGCATCCGTGGCGTCCTGGAGCGCCGGGTTGTATGTCTCCCTGCCGTCAGGGGAGTACCCGGCGATGCGGGCGATGCGCGACTCGTCCATCACGAGCAAACCCGGCAGAGTTTATCACTCTTGCGCATGATACGGATGACATGTCAGAGAGCATCCAGGAGAGCGTTAGCTACTTATACTGCGAGCGTAATCAGGAGCGAGGGACGGTGATCGTGCATGTTTACCCAGTATAATCCAGTGAAGGTGGTATTCGGCAGTGGAACCGTGGAGAACATCGGCTCGCTCGTCCGGGAGCACGGCGGAGCAGCGCTCATCGTGACCGGGCAGAGCAGCATGAAGAAGACCGGCGTGCTGGATCGAGTTGTCGCATCGCTGGATGAGACAGGCGTGGAGTCAATGGTGTTCGACAAGGTGGAGCCCAATCCATCGTTCCCCACGGTCGACGCCGGAGCGGAGCAGGCCAAGGAATGCGACCTGGTCATCGGGCTCGGCGGCGGGAGCGCTATGGATGCCGCCAAGGCGATTGCCATCGCGGCGGCTAACAATCGACCGATCGCTGATTTTTATAATGGTGAGGAGCCACTGCGGACGATGCCTATCTTTGCTATCGCTTCGACGGCAGGTACGGGCAGCGAGGTGGACCGTTACTTCGTGCTCACCAATCCCAAAACGAAGGGAAAACATGGCTGGGGGCATCCCTCCACGTACCCGGAGGCAGCCATCGTCGATCCTGCGGTAATGGCAACGATGCCGCCGCGCCTCACGGCCTCGACGGGCCTTGACGCGTTTTTCCATGCCCTTGAGGCATATATTTCTCTGAAGGCCACGCCGATGAGTGACCTCTACGCCCGGGAGGCCCTCCGGCGCATCATCGATGATCTTCCCGTGGCCTATCGCCATGGCGATGACATGGATGCGCGCTCGAGCATGGCGCTGGC
>JBNGDQ010000210.1:0-2505 GCA_049975285.1 Thermoplasmatota archaeon | reverse complement strand
TCCATGTACCCGCTGGATGCACGGGGCAGTAGTTGATGATGCGCCAGCCGGTGGGCGGGAACAGTGCACCGTTGAAGTCTTCCTGCAGTTTGACGACCTGGTTCGCCGGGTAGTTCACCGATTTGACGCCCACATCAGGGATGTCCTCCACATGTATTTCTTTCTGGAAGACGTCATTGCTGGTGTTTTCGTCGCTGGCCAGCAGGGTTTCCACCTCGATGACGTAGTCTCCGTCCTCGCTGAAGGCGATGGGGTCGAATTCTACATAGACATCCTGACCGAGCGGCACGCCGCCCATCACGGTCTGTGTGTCAGTCCCCACCAGCACGTATTCCGGCTGTGCCCACACCGAGACGTCGTCCACATAGAGATACCATGCGTAATCGGAGAGATATCGGAATCCAAACCAGACATCGTTGCCCGCCTCGGCGCTCATGTCATACTGGTAGAGCTCATAGGTGGTTTGAACCTTGTCATAGGAGCCGAGGAGGGTTCCGTGGTCCAGGAAGTCGCCAATGGTGTTTCCAGTGGTGGTGTAGTAGACCTCCCACTGCTCAGCCGTAGATGACGAATATGTTCGCGCCCAGTATTCGAAGACTCCGTCGTCCGGTATGGTAATGGCAGGGGTCACCAGCCAGTCGTCGTTCGGTCTGTAACTTGAGAAGTCGTAGAGTGCCCGGGCACAGGCGGATCCCGTGTGCGCATAGGTGGATGATGCATACCTGTCCCATGAGCGTCCGCTGCCACCGTCATCGTCGTATACCATCCAGCCGGGCGGCGGGAACGTGGGGTCCTCGAATCCCTCATAGAGTTTGACGCCACCACCGACGAGCTTGTACACCGAAGCGGTAACATTGAAGTCCTTGGTCATGTCGTAGTTTCCGAAGTTGTGAATGGTGGCGTTGATGGCATAGCTACCGGTGGAAACGGGCGAGTGTGGGTAGGTGATGGCCGTGGGGCCCACGTCGTCGATGTCATTGATGTCCACGGTGCTCAGCAGGGCATTGTTGCCAGGATATTTATCCTGGGCCTGTACTGCCTCCACCCGGAGGACATAGCTGCCCTCGGTGTCCGCATTCCAGGGGCTAAACTCCACGTACTGGGATTCACCGGGATCGATGTCGATGGCCACCTCGTCGGTGAACACTTCGGTGATACCCGTGAAGGTATCCACCAGTATGTCATCCACATAGAGCCGATACAGCGTGGAGCTATACGCCTCAGAGGTACAGACGATGGCCACGTAGACATCCTGGCCAGCCCAGGGGGTCAGGTCGTAGACGTACTGGCCGTAGCTGCTCGGCAATAAACTGATGTCATCCAACACCGTGGTGAAATCTGCCTTATCGTTTCCAGTAGTGGACAGCATCACCGACATGTTCTCCTGTCGATAAGCTGAATATCCCCGTGTCCAGAACGAAAACCGGGCTAGTGCACCCGAAGGTATGGAAATCTGGGGCAATACTAGGTAGTCGTCGTTGCCCAGAACGCTGCGCCGTTCGGTTCGCGCCGAATAGGTGCCGGAGTGTGCATAGGTCGAGCTGGAATAGATCTCCCAGTCATATCCGTCGCCGTCGCCGTCGATGGTGGTCCAGCCGGCGGGCAAGCTCCCGGCCTCGAAGCCCTCGTCGATGACCGTAGTGGGACCAGCACAGTCGTAAATGGTCAGATTCACCGGCATATCGGTCTGGTAGGTGTTACCCAGGTTGGCTACCGTGGCATTAACGGCATACTGGCCCGTGGGATGCAGAGAGCCGTCCTGGGGATAGTTGACGTCGGTGACAACAACATTGTGGATGTCCTTCATCAGAATCTGCTTCTGCTGCTGGTCGTTGAGCGGTCCCTCGTCGCCGGGCAGCTCGGTTTTCACGGTGATGGTATAGTCACCCTCCAGTGTGGGCGTCCAGGGACCAAACTCCACATAGTTGGTCACCGAATACCGGGGCAGGTCGGTGGTAACGGTCTGCTGGAACACCTCCACCATCCCGCCGGTGCGCACCAGCACGTTGTCAATACCCCATGAGTAGCCTCTAAAGTTGCCCGTGGTGTAATAGAACTCCAGCGTGACGTTGGCGGGATTGGTATAGCCGGAGGGGTTAAAGCTCAGCACCGCGTGACCCTTGTGGTCGGTGCCGCCGTAGGTAGCGAGCACTTCCTCCAGGACGCCGTCAGAATATACGCGTACCTGACCGTAGTCGTTGTCATTGGTGTACCAATCGTCGTAAAAGTGGTCAAATTCCAGGGTCACGGCGAGCATACCGGTCAAATCCAGGGAAGAGCTAAACAAGCCCATCCTGGCATCGTATGACGGGTCACCGTAGCTCGGAACCTCAACATTGGCGTAGTAGCCGGTGCTGTCCGGTGGCCTGTGAGAGTAGGAATCATCGGGGAACCAGTGATATGTGTCATTGCCTGTGTAGTCGACCTCGCTCCAGCCGGTGGGCGGCCATCCCTGTGGAGGTGGTCCCTCAAATCCCTCGAAGGTTCCATCGGGGAAGGTGATAT
>JBNGDQ010000209.1:0-2511 GCA_049975285.1 Thermoplasmatota archaeon | reverse complement strand
GTATAAAGTTGTGTGCAAATGCCTCCACTCCTTTTTTTGCTGCACCTTGATAATAAAAAAGCCAAGTGTTATCTGCGTAGATGACGCTGGTATTGGTTATGCAGTAAAAATCAATTTTTTTGTTCGAATCAGACACACGTAACACAGAATTGTTCAAGTAAAGACCAGCATCTAAATGAATCCCAAGGTAGTTTGTAGTATAAAAAACTGCATTTTCGCAATTCACCATGTCATTTGAGTAAATATATATATATCTGCTAGCAGTTGTGGTGGTAGAAATATTTGCATCTACTAGGTTTATGCTACCATTTTTTGTTTGAATCTCAATATCTCCTTGTGAGTCGAGTATTTTCAATTTGTTGCCAGTTATATCACCATCATAGGTTTTAATAGTAATTTTGCCGCCGTTATTATTTATTTGTCCATTCTCGAGGTTAATGTTTCCTGTTCCCGTTCCTGGTTCGTTGAACCAAATGTTTGTCAGTTTGTTGGCCGCTTTTTGTGTAATTACTGCGCTTATACCTTTAACATATCCACTGTCGCTTATTACGAATAGCTCTCCAGCATTATTTGTTACTTCTGCGTTCGAGAAGTCGATATAAGTGTGTCCCCTTAGCATGGGTTCAGTTCCACTTTTAGCATCGATATCAGTGCTGCGTGCGATAACTGCACCACCTGAGGACTTCACTTCTAATCTGGTATAAGGCAGACTAACAATCGAATAAGAAATATCTATATCTTGGTCTGACAATATCGTAAACGCTTCAAGTCGCTCAGCTGTAATGTCCATTCCGGTCGCTGATATGCCGCTAAAAGCACTGAATGCCATTGTACAAAATGGTACGGCATTCCCGGTATCTTCAGTATCCACTGCTAGATTGGTGATATCAAGTTTGCCATATTCTGCAGCAATATTAATGGTCACTGCGCTGTTTCCGGTTTCGTAGCATAGCAACGTGCTATCTCTCATGTAGATATTGCCCTTGGCTTTAATATCTACTTTTATTCCCAAATTCCCGTCTTCGTCAATACGAATATAGGTATTGTTGGCGTACACATTGCCCTCAGCATTGATTATTAGTTCAGCATCGAGTCCTCCGTTTTCATCGGGGTGTATAGTAATGTTTTTTGTTCGTGAAAGGTATACATTGGTGGATTCTAGGTTTATCCTGTCAGCGCTGATGTTGGCATCTATTACGATGTTGTTATCTGCTTTTAAAGTCAAGCCTAAATGTTGGCCATATATATCCATGTCAAGGTCAGCCATACTTGCTGGGAATACTATGCTGGCATCTGGATAGCCTGGATATCCGTTTTCACCTAACGATGCATCAAAATATCCATCCATTAAATATTGACTTATGTCAATATCTAAGCTCGGCGTATACTCGAAGTCATTGTCCCTGTCGACGAAGGCAAAATTTACCGGAGGGCGGGCACCTACGACAATTGAATTGGTTGTGGTGTCAGTGAACCCATGGCTGTCGGTGACTGTCAATCTTACAGTGTGTGTTTTAGCAGTGGTGTAAGTGTGGGTGGTGGTTTTACCTGTCCCAGTGCTTCCGTCGCCGAAGCTCCATGCATAGCTGACAATCGTTCCGTCTGGTAGTGGAGACTGACAGCTATCAGCATCAAAGGTTACAACCTGGTTTGTATAAGGGTTGAAGGGCTCCCAAGTAAAACCGGCTGTTGGCCCTCGATAGATGGTTACTGTCTTAGGGGATGATGTAGCTTTGGGATCGGTAACATTTGCACCGCATATGGATAACGGATAAGTTACAGTGAGCTTAACATCGTATGGGCCGTAGGCGGCATAAGAATGGCGAGGCTCTGGTCCATAGCCTTTGGTGTTGTCCCCAAAATCCCAAGTCCAGTTTATCACATATGATGCGTATTTTTGGTCAATCGTATCCCAAAATCTTATGTTTTCAGTTTCCAAGGGTTTCTCTGGGGCATAATCAAAGCACGCGGTACCGTCTATTTCGCTGTCCTCCTTAAACACATAGTCATCTATTCCTGTATTCACCACGCCGCTCATGATTATGGAATTGCTTAGAGTATCGATGACTGTGGCACTTACCTGCCAGAAATTCAAACCCTCGGGAAATGAGTAGGAGAAGTACCCTCCAACCCCCCAGTTATCAGGTCCGCTTTGCTTGATGGCATTCTTGAGGTCGTTTCCAGTGATAGTAATTGGGTCCAGGTTTCCCTTCTGCAAAACTATTTTGGTATTTTCTAGGCGAAGGCTCTCTCCACCTCGGTGCTCGATAATTACTTCTTTGCCGTTGGGACCCACGTATCCCACCAGGTCCAGGTTGGGAGATGAGTCGTCCCGGTCGGTGGCCGACATGACGTATATGATGAGCGAGGAGAATATGATCACGGCCATGCCCAGCAGCAGCACCGTGCCCAGGACCTCCGATACTGCGCTCTTTTGCGCCCATTTCTTTTTCCATTCGAACATGAATACCTCCCCATTGCTTCTGGTTGCGTAACATATATGGGCTGATT
>JBNGDQ010000208.1:0-2532 GCA_049975285.1 Thermoplasmatota archaeon | reverse complement strand
TAGAAAACGAATAGATATAGGTTACTATCAGGGGTTATTCAAAACCCTCTATAGTATACAGCCGCCAGGAGATAGCAAAGAAGACGCAAACCATCTACAGCCATGTCCTCAATCATTCGTGTAATGTTGACGCGGGCAATTATACCGCTATTGCTGTATCTGACGTGGAGCTGCTGTTCACCCTGTACGATACAGCGTCCTTCCATAGTTTCTTTACCGGGAACCACGACGGCAGGGTGCGTTTCCGGTTATCACAACTGATGACGAGGGCCGGCGGGAAAACGGAGAGATGCCGTGAATCCCATGACTTTGTGATTGTTTTATCCACATATTTATTTTCCAGACGTTTCAGGATACCCTGCGGAATATCAGGGTGAACGGCGTGGTATGCCATAATCGTTTGGAGGCGACGATGCGGGTGTTCGAGCATGAACTTGTGCATGCCCTCGAATACATATTGTACGATAGCTCCAGTTGTTCTCAGCCACGTTTCAAGCGGCTGGCTCGCAACATCTTTGGGCATACCGATATGACGCATCAGCTGGTTACTACGGAGGAGGTTGCCGAAAAAAAATGCGGTCTCCGTGTTGGAGATGCGGTATCGTTTGCATATGACGACCATGTATACGAAGGCATCATTAACAGGATTACGAAACGAGCAACGATCCTGGTGAAGGACCCAGCGGGTGTATTCGTTGATGGCTGGGGAACTCGCTATGCGAAATTTTATGTTCCTCTCCAATATCTGGAGAAAAAATGAGGGAGATATCTTCTCCTGAGGGGGTAACCTACCGGGATTCAGCAAAAAAGGTGGAGCTAACAATCCTAGCTTCTGTTAGGCTGTTCTTATGCACTGTGCTCGAGGTGGTCACGCAGCTGTCGCTTCGTCTCCAGCTCGTAGTAGCAGCCGCTTGGAAATCTGGTGGCACGCATGGAATCTAGAAGACGGAGCGTAACAACCTTTTTGTGCCCTAAAAAGTTGTAGGTGGTATGCGTATCGTTAGAGCTACCATGAACGATGCGGAGGCTATCGCCCGCAACAACCTAGACCTGCGCCTGGAAACCGAGAAGGTACGAATGGATGCTGACCTGGTGGTACAGGGTGTTAGGTCGCTGATAGCTCATTCAGACTGGGGTTTTTATCTGCTGGCGAAGGAAAAGAGGCAGGTGGTGGGGCAGGTTATGGTCACCTATGAATGGAGTGACTGGCGGAACCAGAGTATCTGGTGGCTACACCGCATCTACGTGAACAAGAAGTGGCGACGGCGGGGGGTGTTTAAGCAGCTGTTCCAGCGGCTGAAAAGGGAGGCCGAGCGAAACAACGTCTATGCTCTGAGAGTCTATTTGCATGAAGACAACAGTGAGGCAGGTGCTGTCTACTCCCATGTGGGTATGGAAAGATCTCCTTTCCTCATTTTTTCTCTGCTCGTGGACCACGCTGGGTGATGTTACACTCCTTAGATAGAACGACGAATTTTGTCAAACAAGGACAGCATCCTATTTGCCTTACATACTGCTATCCACGGTTTGATCTTGAAAATAGGGCCCCTACCCAAATTGCGGATTCAGTGAAACCGAGAACAAAGGTAAGTATTTATGGCACGAACCATATATATGACAAGATTAGACCGGTATGATTTCGTCAGTCGACAGAGAGAGTAGGACAATGGAAAAGAAAAAGAAAACTCGAATTGTATTCGCCCTAATGGTGGTAGTTCTGCTGGTTATAACGGTACTTTCCGCCTACTTCACGTTGGATACCCCCGAAAAAAAAGAGGCAGAAAAAGAAAAACACACGGTTCCGTTAACTCACTTGGTAACTAAGACCTATGAGGAGCTGAAAAAGGAGGGTTTGTTGGATCATGTTGAGGTTGTTGATGATCGGATAAGCCCCTATGGTAATCAGGCTGTGCACGTTGACATTCTTAGAATCCGTAACAGGGATTTGTTAGACAGAATGCTGACGGTTGGCACATCGTGGAGGGAAAAACCCCGGTTTTATCATGTGCTGGAGGTTGATGGTAAGGTGTCTCATGGCAAAGGCAACCTGGGGGAAGACGAGCTATATGAAACATGGGATACTTGGGGAAAAGAGTGTATGACTACCTTTGACGTTGAAGAGGACCAGGAAACATCTGAGGTTACGATTACCATTGTTGAAGAGGTACGAACAGGATTGGTGGGATTACGGTCTGCAGAAGTTGAACAGGAATCCTTCTCGGTTTCTTATTGTTACAGAACGGGCCGGTGGTCGGGACATGACTATTTCATGGATGAAGACGGCTATGGATACTTTCTAGGGGAACACTACGAGATTTGGTTCAATATCTATCAAAATGACTATGACAATGATGGTATGACCTATTGGACAGAGGTGAATATTTTAGGTACCGATCCTACTGTAGACGATCGTTCTCTTGATCCAGACATGGACAGTGTTCCCACGGCATGGGAATGGAAGTGGGGCTATGACCCCTTTATGTGGAACGATCACGCTACTCTTGATCCGGACATAGATGGACTCACTAACAC
>JBNGDQ010000207.1:0-2565 GCA_049975285.1 Thermoplasmatota archaeon | reverse complement strand
GGCAGGGTTATGGTGAAGGTGGTCCCTTCTCCCTCGGTGCTGGCGGCGGTGATGCTGCCCTGGTGGTTTGTTGTTATCCAGTGGGTGATGTAGAGGCCTAGGCCGGTGCCCTCGGTTTTGTCTCTGGTGGTGAAGAAGGGTTTGAACAGGTTGTTTTTGGTGTGGTCGTCCATGCCCACGCCTGTGTCCCGTATGGTGATGGTCAGATTTTCGGTGTCCGGGGTGGTATGGATGGCGATGTGGTGCTTGGCTTGAGGTGTTTGTTGTGCCTGGATGGCATTTTTGATGATGTTTTCCAGGGCGATGGCCAGTTTGTCGTCATCGGCCCTGATGGGGGCATCGGTGATGTCCACATCGAAGGTGATGTGGGTGGTGTCGTGGAGGCTCTGCTGTCGTTTGAGGGCGGTTTCCATGATGGGTTTGATGCGCGTTTTTTGCAGGTGGAGGGTTTCCATGCGGGTGAAGCCCAGGGTTTCTTTGACCAGGCGGGAGGCCCGTTTGGCCTCCTTCTTGATGGTGTCCAGGTCGGCGCTATAGGTGTCGGGCAGGGTTTCTTTGAGCATCTGGGCGGTGAGGTCGATGGTGGCCAGGGGGGTGTTGAGCTCGTGGGCTATCACCGCGGCGATCTGCCCCAGGGCCGCCAGTTTCTCCTGCTCCATCAGTCTTTCCCGCATCTGTTTTTCTTCAGTGATATCTGTGATGAAACCAGCAACATATTTTACATGCCCATGGTCGTCCATAATGGGGTAAAATCTGTTGTTGAATTGCCGTCCGTTGCGCTCATCAGTGAAAACCATGGGTTTTTTGGTGCCTGCTGTTTCTCGAACCTTTGCCCACCTAGATTCAGCTATATCCGGTGGAATGGAATCGGCGTAGTTAACTCCGATGAGGTCGCTCTTGGGTCGCCCGAGTGATTGGGCCAGGGCATCATTGACATAGACGATGGTGTCATCATCAGGGTTTACTATCCCGACAAGGTCACGGGTAGCGTTGAAAAAGGCTTCCAGCATAGCCTCATGTTCTCGTGCCTTTTTCTCCGCTTCTTTCCGCTCGGTGAGGTCCCGCACGATTCCCATGATGGCAGGTTTTCCTTTGTACTCAATAGCGGCGGCGCTGACCTCCATCGGGATATAATGGCCATCCTTGGCCACGAGAGCTGACTCGTAGACGGAGGGAACTTCCATCCCCTGCAGTCGTTTGACATACCGTTCACTGGCCGTCTTCCGGTATTCCGGGGCAATGTAGGCGAAGGCAGGCGTACCCAGGATTTCTTCCCTGGCGTATCCAAGCATTTCCAGCAACCCGACATTGGCGTACTTCATCAGGCCGTCCTGAATAATCAGGATGCCATCGTTGCCTTTTTCAACCAATGTCGTGTAGCGTTCTTCGAGGGCCCGCTGCTTCGTCACGTCGTGAAACGTGACCACGATGCCCCGCAACTGGGGGTCGTCGAGCAGATTCGTCACCCGGTAGCTGACCACCATGGTGTCTCCATTCTTATGCCGCAGTCGCAGGTCACCTTTGAAGGTTCTACCCGGATCGGCCAATACCAGGGAAAACAGCTCCCTGGCACGTGGCACGTCATCGGGATGCACAATGTCCATACCAGGACGTCCAATGAGCTCCTTTACGGTATAGCCAAGGAGGTCCCTGTAGGAGGAACTCACATAGACACAGTTCCCCTCCCTGTCATTGATGGCTACGGCGTCGTGGCCGAGGTCGATAATCCGGTGACATGCCCCCAACGACAGGGTAGCCTTTTCCGGGGTCATAGCAGGCAAACACGTAGGCTTAAAAAAGGATATCTGTCAGCATTTCCCTGCTCCGGCTGTGTTGTTCCACTCTTAAGGGGCATTTCACGTTTTTATATGAACGTGAAATAGTCCTATGGGCAGTATGTTCCGCTGACGACGTGACTCGACATAACCTATTAGTAGTTTATTTCTTATTACCATGCAAGGAAGCAGAACATGAGGACAAAAAAACGAGCGCTGCTTGTTGTGGTGATTGCCTGTCTGGCAGCGGCATCATTTGATGTATTCGGAATGGACAATGGAGTGGGACCGTCGGGGGCAGAGGCGGCAGGAGGCGGCACGACGGAGGTGCACATCTTTTCCTTTGGGCAGCCGGAGATAACACGGGGAGAATGGACGCGGGTCAGCATAAAAGGCTGCACGACGCTGTTACATGAGGGCGAGCCCATGCTGCCCTTCGCCACGCATACTATGACGTTTCCGCTCGGTACCAAAGTAAAAGAGGTGCATGTTTCCCTCGGCGACATGGAAGCATGGCATCTTGACGCAACTGTAGCGCCGGCTCCGAAGCCAGTGTCGCTCAGCATGCAGCATGCCGAGATGGTGCAGGAACCGGGGCCCGTGTACAGCAGGAGTGATGTGTATCCCTCAGAATGGGTACGCTGGACCACCGGGGCAGGCCTGCACAACGGCGAGCATGTGACGTTCCTCACGCTGCAGGTGTTTCCCGTTCGCTACGCGCCGCAGGTACATGAGCTTCGCTTCGTGGACAGCATTGAGGTCGAGGTGACGTACGAAAAGCCCTCGGTAC
>JBNGDQ010000206.1:939-2571 GCA_049975285.1 Thermoplasmatota archaeon | reverse complement strand
CTCGCAGTGCTGTCCCACTTGTGATATTCCCCCCGATTGAGGTCAATCATTCCGGTCAGTACCCCAGCTATATGCCTTGCATTGCAGCTGACAGTTATCATACCTAAATTATCATACCTAAAGGTTCAATATCCAGATGTCTTGCTCTGCAACTGCCATATTGCCAGCGGTATCATATGCAACCGCTTTAATTGTATGGCGGTCGAACCAGACCCGCTCGTCCCACACCATGGTGAACGGCTGCGTGACCACCGTTTCATGTAAATTACTGTCAATATAGAACTCGACTCTATCCATTCCTGCGGTATCATCGAAGGCATCCACCTCAACCGTCGCACGGCCGAGAATCACGGTTTGCTTCAATGGCAATATCTCTCGCCCCATCACGTAAAGAAAACCATCTAAGGGCTGCAGAAAGCCCACATTCGGTGCCTCCCCATCTATTTTGAAAAATGCCGACTGAACTGTCTCCTCGTTTCCAGCACTGTCAATTGAGTTATAGGAAACCGTGTGCATACCATCCTCGGTAAGTGCTACACTCTCCGTGTACATGGTCATGCTCCCCCCGTCAACTGTGTACCATATCGATTCGACTCCCGAGGTCCCGTCCTGTGCCTGTATAGAAACACTTATCCGCCCTCTATGCCACCCATTGTCCCCATCGGGGAGAGAGGGCTCTGATTCATGGGCGCTGACAGGCTGTGTAGCATCAATGTTGATGCCTACGCTTTTTTGTGCTTCCACATGCTGGGCATGGTCGACGGAATAAAATTGGATGATGTGCTCTCCGTCTCCCTCGACGATAAATTCCCCACAGTACTCACTCCATGCTCCGCCATCTATTCGATAGACGCTCTTATTGACTCCGGAGGCAGTATCGGTGGCCGTTATCGACATCGTTACCCCGCTGGTATACCATCCGTTATGTCTCTCGCTGGGGGTTGGATACAGTGAATATCCTGAATCTGGCGGGCTGTTGTCAACGATGAACACTCTATCGGATGTATCCACTCCACTGTTGCCTGAACTGTCAACAGCGGTGACTTTTAGCATGTACGCGGTCCCATCCTTGTTGAGCCGGCTGTCCCATACAAATTGGCCACTGTTTCTTATTCCCTCCGCCACCAATATCCAGCTTTGCCCACCATCTCTGCTGGCATAAAGAGATATACTGCCATTCAGGTTTTTGTCGTTGTTGTCTACGGCGTGCCATGAGATAAATCTGACGCCGGTTATTACCTCATCTCCGACTGGCTGTAAGAGAGTGACCTGCGGGGGAGTGGAATCTGCTTCTCCGAACAGGATGAAACTCAGATCGGTGTTGCTCAGGGGATGCCACGAAGCGCCGCAGTCAAAGGAGACAGCGGCTTCGCCATCCATATAATGGTCTGTGCTGTTCCACCACCAACCAGTAGAGTTAGTGCCACTGCAGACTAGGTAATGAATTTTTCCGGGGGTTACGTTGACGTGCAGGTCGATAGGAATCCAGGTGGGGATGTCGTTAATGTGAGGCAGGCTGTTTACCGGAATGGACGCATGCTGCAGCAGGCTGCCAGTATGGTTGTAAACTGCTACCTGCAGTGTACTCGCGTTTTTCCATTTGGCAATTTTCAGATAGACGCCTCGTAGGGG
>JBNGDQ010000206.1:0-929 GCA_049975285.1 Thermoplasmatota archaeon | reverse complement strand
GATAAATGATTGCCGTAACCATCGGTCATCAGTAAACATCTGCATGGTCTGCTGGCCGTACACCTGAAATACCTCTGCTGCCCGATCACCCCACAGCGTGGTGAGAAGCGACATATTTCCCTGGTATCCATCCTCCACCTGTGGCCTGTACTGCTCAATGTGCCAATCACTCATAACATAGCTTGCAATCTCTTCAGCGGAAACGCTTCCATCGTTATTTCCATTGCAGTCGGCTGCCACGGATAGAGCAGAGATGACCGCCTCACTAAAATATCCGCTGATCTCCCCGCTCCCACAGGATGTCAGGATAACTCTACCTGATTCTTCAAGTAGGGGTATGGCACTTCCGCTGTGGCAGCTGTCAAGGATAATGAACATACCTCTGCAGGCCACCTTGTCGAACTCATCATCTAGAGAGGCATAAGAAACAGCCTCGGACCCAATGCCCATGCCGCCGGTGTAGCCATGCCCAGAGAAATAGAAGATAACGGTATCCTCTGAATGAGCGACGGATTGAAGCCAGTGCATACCATGCAAAAATGCGGGTCTGGAGTTCGTGGTCACCACGTTAACGTGGCTGTTCCTCCATCCGCCATCCAGAAGAGCTCGCTCAAATGCATCTCCCAATGCATATCCAAGAGGATTGACATCAAAGCACAACGCCCATGTCTGCCGCTGCTCAGAACGGCCAGTTTCCGTACAGATACCAATCAACAGCAGAATAAAAATACAGATGACAAGACGCCTGTGCATACTTTTAATTTATATTTTTCCCTATTATTATATTTATCGCTCGACTCTGGCAGTAAGGCACGTGCTGTCTTGTCATAACTCCTAAAGTCCCTGCAATTGAATGTCTGAACAATTGCTATGTTATCCCCGTCGTAGCGATGTTGCCTTGCTGGTGTTTTATCTTCCGGCCCGTATCC
>JBNGDQ010000205.1:0-2574 GCA_049975285.1 Thermoplasmatota archaeon | reverse complement strand
AACATGAGCAGGAAAAAGATGACGAAGTTGACCACGATGATGGTCTGCGACATCAGGATGCGTTGCTTCGCCGCGTAGGCCAGCCCGCCGACGATGATGAGCACTGCGATGAGAGAGCCGTCGATGATGTGGCTGATCAGGATGTCAAGCATGGCTACTGCCTCCCGTGACGGACAAGTGCCATTGCGGCTGTCCAGACCAGGATGATGGCCAATACTGTGACATGCTCATGGTTCAACACCGGTGATGGTTCCCTCTCTCAGATAAAATGCCAGTCATGGTTAAATAACTTTGCGAAATACGTTTCCACCCGAATCTTTACAATGATGAAGTTGCTCTTTATCGTATAGAGACGAGCCTCTCCTCTAGGCTATTTCGAGGTCGATGCTGGTCGTGTCTGGCGACGGGGGCAGCAGTACAGAGGAGGACAGTGACGAGGGCTGCTATCCTTTTCATCGTTCCGACGGGGAAGCGGGCTCGAGGGGATTTGAACCCCTGTTCTACAGCTTAGGAGGCTGTCGCCCTATCCAGGCTGGGCCACGAGCCCATAGCCGATGAAATAACCTGGACTTTATTAAGTGTTTCTTGGACGGTGTATCCCTATAATACAAAAAATTTCGACGATATTAAATATGTGAAATAGAATGAAGCGTTAAAGGGAAGAAATGGAGCTGGAGGGAGCCAGATGCAGCCGTTTTTTAACCCTTTTTAACCATAGAACCAACCTAAATTGCTAGCAAAATGAAAATAAAATGGCAAAACTTTATATACACCCTGTGCTATATGGGATTTGGGTGAAATAAAATGACAAAACCCATACAGAAAATAAAAAACCTTTGGGAAGACAAGACCGGTGTGAGCCCCATCATCGCAGTTATCCTGATGGTGGCTATCACCGTGGTACTGGCAGCGACCATCTACGTCTGGGTCTCCGGCTTCGGAGGCGGAGAAGGAGAAAGCATCTCCATGTCCATCTCCCAGACAGAGATAATTGGAACTAGCGGTACGAATGCAACGTTCCGAGTGAACAGCGTATCTCAGGGCACCACTTGGGATGACATCCAATGGCAAACAACCACCCACGATACATTCGCGGACTTTGGGGTCGACTCTCAAGTCAACGGAGCTACTGGCGCCGCTACCAGCTTGATATCGGCAGGAGATACCTTTACCATCAGTGGGGCTACCAATATAAACCAGGGAGACACGCTGACTATAAAGGACGTCACCTCCAACTCTATCGTCCTGACCAAGGTCGTCAACTAAACGCTGCAACAACGTACCACAAACCCTCCCTCCCTCTTTTCCCGTTCTTCTCTAATTTTTCAGGATTTTTGGCCACTCGATGATGTTATTATAAATCGCTCCCATGAGGCCATAGATTATGTCAACAGGCCCAGCAGGAAGTCCTGCACCGCCCGTATGATGGGTATCACAGTGGTAAAATCCCTGCCGCTCACGGTGATTGCCTCCGGCAGCCCCCGCGACCGCAGCACCATGGTCACGAAGAGCAGCAGCGTCCCCGGGAATATGCTCACGCCGATGAACGAGGAAACAATTTTTTCCAGCGTCATCCTTCCCTTGTCCTTGCATGTAAGCCATCCTTTTTTGTTGAGCAGGTAGAGGGTGAAAACTAGCACAATTGAGACAAGCATGGCGTCCCCGAAGACACCTGCGATTCTGCTGAAATGATAGCCGTTGACAACCATATACCGCGGTCGATTGAGCGATGTAATCCACATCGCCCAGACGAACACGGGCAGCAGGACAACGAGCGAAGCGAGATATGTTCGAAGGACATTCGAAAAGGTATCCTTCAGGATATTTTTTACGGCGACCACGGCGAAATACAAAAACGGTAGATACAGCGGCAGATACCACCGGACGTCGTATCCGCCGCCCTGACTCGTGGAGACGTTCACGTATATGAACAGGTGGAAGATAATGTAGGCGAGCATCAATCCGTCGAGCATTCCAAATCTCTTCTTCCGTGTAAGGTATACGAACGGGGCGAACAGCGACAATATAACGAGTGGAACAAATACAAAAAAAGCAAAATAGGAATCGGTTCCACGAGCATCGAAAAACGACTTGTAGAGGTTACCCGGGACGCCCTCTGGTTCACCTACGGCGCTAATTCGTTTGAGGAATGTCCATCCGACCTCGAGCGAGTTGATGATGAAGGAGAGCCTGCCGAACGTGCCCAGTCCGGCGTCCTCGGCAATCTCGAACGATGTGGAGGTGCTGGCGGTGTGGCCTGTCCTGGTCACCGCAGTCGCTCGTATCCACACCGTTCCTGAGAGATTCGTTGCATCAAAAGCGAAATTCGAGGACGAATAATCGATGCCGGCGGTCGTCCACGTTTGGTTGTCCGGGGAGTACTGCACCTCGACGGAGGCGGTGTTGTCGCTCGTATTGTAGGATAGCACCGCTGCATCCCTAATTTTTTTGCCGTCTTCTGCCTCGATAATCGAGATGGCGGGTTTCATGTTATCTATCGTGATGTGGTGGTTGGTTATACGCTCCAATATCTGGCCGTCGCGGTACGCCGTAGAACGGAGCGCTGTCTCTATG
>JBNGDQ010000204.1:0-2578 GCA_049975285.1 Thermoplasmatota archaeon | reverse complement strand
GTTGCTCGACGTAGCGGCGGGCTTCTGCAACGTATTCGTTTTCCTCAACGTCAGGCAGCCCAGGGATGTCAATATCGTCGGCGAGTGGTTTCCTGTTCTCCCGGTCGAAGGTCCATTTGCCTCCAACCGGATGGCCATCGTCGACGAGCACGTCGAGACGTTTCCGCTGCTCGATGTAGAATGAAGTCTGCCTGTAATCATGGTCAGCAAAGTAGTCATGCAGCCACGCTTTCTCCGTGACAAAGCAGGGTGTCTCCACTATCTGCAGCGTCATCCCGGTTCGCTGGACACCAGCTTCAAGCCTTCGCTCCAGGATATAATCAGTTGGATCAGCTACAACAACCTGCGATGCACTTTCCAACGTGTCAAAGAGGTACTGCATCTCTGCATCCCGCTCATATTCAATGTAGTGCACCTCATAGCCCTCAGCGGTTAGACGGTCCCGGTACGCCTGCATCGACGCCCGGTGCAACATGAGCTTCTGCCGGTGAAACCGCGCCTCATAACGATAGTCACCGAAAAACAACTGGTCTTCGACTAGATATACCGGGCGGTCCAGGGAGAGCGCGGGATGCTCGGCGAAGAGCTGATGGGGAAACACCACGACAGCAAGTGCATCTGCAGCCTTGGACGACGGGTTACGGGATGCCATGATACCAAACGATCTCATAGATATAATGCTTGCTAGAGCAACGCCCGACCATGTGATGTTATGCTATCCTAAATGGTCTCCCTGTTTCCTTAGCACGCATTCACCTTAGAGGATAGCAATTAGTTTATATAGAAATATTTGATTTATAAACATATGTCACCGCGTTGCGGGCCAAGGCCGTATGGATTATATTGTTATATACCGCTTAAGGAGCCGGCGCATCCCCAGCAACGCTGGCCGAACGACCCGGATATGAAGCCGGACTCCGGGGATATAGATATATGCGTTTGAATGATTTGTTTGCACCGAAAACACTGCGGACGTTTGGCCTGATTCCACATCCCCAACCTCTGGAAACCTTTCCACCGTCGAATCCAGATGATGCTGTACAGCTTGCAGAGGAAAAAAAACGGTCAGTGGCTGTTATCGGCGCCGGGCTCGCAGGATTATCCGCAGCGCTTGAATTAGCGGAATGCGGATTTTCGGTGACGCTGTATGAAGCTAAATCAGTTATCGGCGGGAAACTCGCTACTCCTGCACTGGAAACCAATCAGGGCGTGTTTCACGTGGAGCATGGATTGCACATGTGGTTTTTTCACTATCATACCTGCCGTGATATTATCCATCGGCTGGGCGTCGACAGGTTTTTCCGTCCCTATCACAAGGTGAATGTAGCCTTTCGGGAGTATCAACAGGAAGTTATCCGAAGTGCTCCTGCATGGTATCCATTTAATCTAATTGGTATCTTGTTACGGTCGCCAAATCTGCATTTGTTTGACATGCGGTATCTCCTGAATGTTATCCCTGATTTGATGTACTTTCAGTATGAGTCTATATATGACCGGCTGGATGATATAAGCTATCATACCTGGGCCAGGCAACGTGGGGTCAGCGAAAAGGTGTTCGCTATTTTATTTGAGCCTGCGGCCTCAGTTACAATAAACGACCCAGAAACAATCAGTGCAGCGGAGCTAGTGATGTGGACACATTATTTCTTTATTGGCCATCCGAAGGCGATGTGGCGGGAGATCGCGGTTGACCATCACGCTAGAGTTTTGCTCGATCCATGGCGACAGCATCTGGAGGATCTGGGGGTAACGATTCATCTGAATCATGCGGTTCAAGGGCTGCAATTTGAAGAAAACAAGGTTACAGGGATACTCGATGATAAGAAGAGATACGACTGGGTGGTGCTCGCCTGTGATGTCGGGGCAACGCAGCGGATACTGGCTCATTCAACAGCCGCGGATACGCACGCAGAACAAATAACTGGACAGATTACAGCAGATATCCATCAACTGAAAATCGCGCCATCCTACCGTATTGTACGGGCATGGTTTGACCGTCCCCTGGACCCCGACCGACCTGATATTTTGGAGACACCGCAGTATCGTCCCCTGCACCTGCTGGCGCAGTTTCATCTCCTGGAGGAGGAATCCCGCAGGTGGGCTGAAAAAACCGGCGGATCAGTCATAGAGTTCCATTTTTATGCTGACGAAACCATTGCCGGGCTTCCCCGGGAACAGGTATGGGATCATGTAAAACCACTGGTGACCGAGGTGCTCCCTGAGCTTGCAGATGCCACGTTACTTGATTTTACGATGGGAACATACTCGAATTTCACGTCGTTCGATGTGGGACAAGGCCGCGTGCGTCCATCATCAGATTCTCCCACAAAAATGGGATGCTCAAATCTCTTGTACGCCGGAGACTGGGTTCATACGCCGTTTCCCTCTGCATTGATGGAATGCGCAGCCGTGACCGGTCGGATAGCGGCAAATCATGTACTGCTGGCAGAAGGCATCCGACAGGTTCCAATTATCGCGTGCAGTAAACGTGGACCCGGATTGTTTTAAAATGCATTCATGCCATACAACCACGAGACATATATGCAAACGATTTCTTGAAATTTTAAATGCGAGATAA
>JBNGDQ010000203.1:0-2622 GCA_049975285.1 Thermoplasmatota archaeon | reverse complement strand
TGAACGAGCTGTTCCCGACGACGGAACGACTTGACTACAAGACCGTCGAGGAGTTCGCATTGTTCGGCGATCCCTCCCTCAAAATCGGCGGCTACTAGAACGATGCCGTTGCCGCAGTCATTCTATGAGCGTGACCCGGCAGCCGTGGCCCGGGAGCTGCTCGGGCAGACGCTGGTGGTCTGCAAAGAGCAGCGCCTGGAGGGAAAAATCGTGGAGACCGAGGCCTACTACGGGCTCTCCGACCCGGCCTCCCGGGCATCACAGGACGGGATGAGCCAGCGCAGCAAGTGGATGTGGGATGCTGCGGGCACCACATTCGTCTATATGGTGCATGGCTACTGGCTGTGCAACGTGATTACGGAAGGAGAAGGGACTCCCTCCGGGGTGCTCATCCGGGCGGTGGAGCCGCTGACGGGCATCGAGGTCATGCAGCACCGGCGCGGTCGGGAGCGTCTCCAGGATTTGACGTCGGGGCCAGGGAAGCTCACCATTGCGATGGGTATCGACAAGTCGGACAACGGCCGGCCGGTCTACAGCTCCGCCTCGCCGGTCTACATTGAACGGGGCGAAGACACTGGCGTGGTGGCGACGTCGCGGCGCATCGGCGTGACCGAGGATCTGCCCCGAGATTTACGGTTTTATGTAGCGGGAAATCCGTATGTGTCGCGGTGAAAACGTCAGGCAGCGGTAGCTATTTATCATATATCCTGATATCTCCGGTATCATGCGACGGATGCTAACGGTGCTGGTTGTATCGCTTCTGGTGATTGTTCCACCGGCTATGGCTGAATGGGAGGATAGCAGCCAGGGTGTTGACCTGCCGCCCTCGTTTAGCTGGCGGGACCTGAACGGCACGGATTATACGACGGGGATAAAAAACCAGGCACCGGCGCCTACCTGTGAGGCCTATGCACTGGTGGCTGCCCTGGAGACCCTGATGCAGTATCAGGAGATGGAGCTCTTTGCCCCGGATCTCTCCGAGACGCATCTCTATTTCTATGCCGGCGGAACCTACGAGGCAGGATACGTGAACCTGGTGGACGCGGCGAACTATCTGATAGATATCGGTGTCCCCGATGAAGGCTGTTATCCGGATCCACATCGACCGTTCGACTATCCCTTTGAGAGCCTGCCGGGGTGGGAGAACCGGACGGTGCAGATACAGGAGTGGGGATGGGTGGATCTGACGGAGGATGCAATAAAAACCGCGCTGATAGAGCACGGCCCGCTCGTCGTATGCGTCTACTTCTGGCAGGATTTCTATTACTATACCGGGGGTGTCTACGAGCACCGGTGGGGACGGCTGGCCGGCGGTCATGTCATGGCCATGGTGGGATACGACGATGCAGATGCATGCTGGATCATCAAGAACAGCTGGGGGTCGGGATGGGGCGAGGACGGCTGGCTAAAGATATCATACGATGCGGATATGTTCGCGGACTGGTACGGGGAGGACACCGGTGTTATGTACATTGACAGCGTCTATGGAACCTTCAAGCCGGACGTGCCGGAGGTACAGATAATGCAGCCGGAGATATATCATACGTATCTGTTTGGGCATCAATTGCCCACGATATACAGGGATATCCCCTTCATCCAGGAGGCAGCCCCGCGGATAGTCGGGGATATAACGGTGACCATCCAGGCGGAGAACACCGATTTCGTGGAATTTTATCTCGACGATGAGCTCGTCCATGTGGACGAGCAGGCACCGTATACCTGGGACCTGGAGGCATCATTTGGCGTCCATACGGTCACAGCCCTGGCCTCAAACGGTGAGAATCAATCCCAGGACATCAGAGACGTATTCGTCATCATGTAGCCGGGCAGGCCGGAGCGCATCTACCGTTCAAACACACAGAAATAGCGTGTAAGGCTTCGATGGACATAGAGCGGGTGTACCTCTACCAGCTTAAAGAAACGCTCTCCCAGCGCTGCCAGGTGCTTCTCGGGCACGCCCACGATGGCACGTCGTCCCGAGGGGAGCCAGTCAGCGAAGCGCTCGAAGGCCCGCTGGTATAGCGCGTCTCTGTCACTGCCGGTGACCGTGGAGCGGCCGTAAGGGAGATCGGTGACGATGGCGTCTACCTCATCAAGGGTGAGCGTGGTGGCATCGGCGTGATGGAGGTCATAGTCAGTGATGCCGTAGTGCTCCAGGTTTTTTTGGCAGCCCATAATGGTTTTTTTCTTGACGTCGACCCCGATGACACGGGCGCCGATGAGTCCTGCCTCGATGAGAATGCCGCCGGTACCGCAAAAGGGGTCGAGGAGCGTCTCCCCGGGCGTGATACCTGAAAGGTTGACCAGGGCCCGGGCGATGCGGGGATGCAGCGAGATGGGATGCGAGAACGGGCGGTGATGCGGCTTCCGCTGCTCATACTGGCTTCGGTCAACGATGGCAAGGGTGCTGCACAGGTATACTTGGCCGTCGACGAGCAACGAGAGCTCTACATCCGGCGTGTCAAGGTCAACGGTCATGCCTGTTGCGTGGTATATGGCTGCACCGATGACCTGTTTGAGATGGCTGATGCTCGCGCCATCATTGACCCGGCGGCCGCGCAGGGCGAACGTCTCACCGGGGAAGGACAGCGATGGCAGCGTCGCTACGATGTCATCTGGGCT
>JBNGDQ010000202.1:2344-2645 GCA_049975285.1 Thermoplasmatota archaeon | reverse complement strand
GATGAATATCAGACGAAGGTGGATACCCAGATTTCGTTTCAGTGGGGTGCCTGCCAGAGCTTCCGTCCGGATCTCCCCTGGATTTACCAGGTGCGGTTTTATCTGGATCCGGGCAGTGAGGTGGAGTATCTGACCGTGCGTATTGACAACGACCAGGATCTGGAGAACGGCTGTCTGGGCAGCAGGGCTTTTGACGTCTCCGGCTGGTCCGCCGGCTGGCATATCTGGCGGCCCCGGTCCTATGGCGGCGATATCCCGGTGACGCCGGGGGAGACGTATTATCTGCAGATTGTCCCCCTGT
>JBNGDQ010000202.1:0-2334 GCA_049975285.1 Thermoplasmatota archaeon | reverse complement strand
GTTTCCGCCCATGTCGGATTTTCCGACCTGGTATGGAACGGACCGGGATCTGTATGTGGCGGGTGGGGCCTACTGGTATGATGATGCGAACACTGCTCATGCCATCGCCGGCCGGGATTTTGGATTCGAGATCTACGGGGACTGTAACCCGGTGGCTGATTTCACCTACTACACCGATAACCTGACGTTGTACGTCAATGCCAGCCAGAGCTATGCTCCCGATGGCGGCACTATTGACTCCTATGATTGGGACTGGAACGGCGACGGGACATACGAAAACACGTCGTCGGGTGCCACCTTCAACCATACCTATGACGCCGCTGGGGATTACACGGTGAAGCTGCGGGTGACCGATGACGACGGCCATACCGACGTGAAGTCCCGGACTGTCAGCGTGACGGAGGGCGGCGGTGGATATCCCCCTCATGCCTATTTTACCTATTACGTGGAGAACTACACCGTCTATGCCAATGCCAGCCAGAGCTACGACACCGATGGCACTATAACCAGCTATTTGTGGGACTGGGACGGCGACGGCTTTTATGACGACACGGAGAGCGATCCCCTGGCGGATCATACCTATGCTGCGAATGGCAGCTACAACGTGACGTTGAAGGTGCAGGACGACCAGGGCAACACGGACACCTATACCCGGACCGGCGTCCAGATCCCGGCGGAGGAAGAGGAGGAGGACGACGGCGGGGGCGGCTGGGCGAATTGGAACCTGGACCTGTCCTGGGCGGCTATTATGGCCATGGTGGGGGTGGTGATGCTGGGCGGCGGTACTACCGCCTATTTTATGAAGGAGGAGATACGCAGCGAGCTGGGGATCTGGGCGTCGATGGGAACGCTGTTCGCTGTTATTTTCATCATTGCGGCCATCATTATCTACTATAGCGATATGCCGAGGACCTGGCTGTATGCGGATGCGGTGGCCATCGTCGCGGTTGTCGGGCTGACCGTCAACTATTATCTGAGGAGACGATAGCATGGGATGGACGGATGATCCGGACACCGAGGGATTGTTTGAGGAAAACTTTATCGTAGCTATCATTCTGGGGGTGTTTCTTGTCGGCACTGCGGCCATGCTTCATTTCGTCGGCATCTCATATGATCCGGGCTGGTTTGAGGGTCAGAACATTTTCAGTACCATGGGCATCATTTTTCTCATTGTGCTGCTGCCGGCCATCGCTCTATCGACGGCGACGGGGAGAAGCGACCTGGTGAAATGGGAGGGCCTATTCCTGATTGTCGCCGTGGCCATGATCTATGTCGCCAGCAACTTTGACTTCCATGATTTTTTACATTCGTTCTCCGCTAAATTCGGCAGCTGGATGGACATAAACTGGACGGTGAAGGATCTCCTGACCATCGTACTGATTGTGACGTTGATCGCCATGGCTCTGGCTGCTGCCTGGGGGCGGGGCGTCGGCATGGGAACGGCACTGCTGGCGGTGATTTGCATCGTGGGGATATTTCTGATTAACAACCCGGCGATAGCTCAATCTATTGAGGATGGCAGCTTTTTCGAGAAGATGGGTGAGGCAACCAGCGATATGACGAAGGGAGCTCTCGGTAAAGACCTTACGCGGCTGGCTGGCATAGGTGCAGCGGGAGCTGTTGCTGGTGCGTTGATAGGGTCGGCCGTGCCAGGGATTGGAACGGGTGTAGGGGCGTTGGCTGGTGCTGGCTGTGCCATCGCTGCGGAGTTGTTGTTCTTCTAAGGAGGCAAAAAGATGTCATGGAGTAGAGGAAAAATAGCGGCTGGGTTGGGTGCGGTGGCGACGATGATAGCTCTGGCTGTGGCGGCCTTTGTGCCGCAGCTGGCCGGCTGGGTGTTCCTGGGCCTGGGTAAGGTGTTCGTCCTGCTGGGCGTGGCCTTTGGGGGCCTGTCCGCCTGGTTTTTCCGGGCGTCGGATGAACCCCATGAGAGGGCCATCTGGGGCGTTATTCTCCTGGTGTTGATTTTCGCTGGGGCGGCCCTGGCGGGGATAACCCTGGCGAAGTACTGGGAGATACTGCTGATCATCGGCCTGGTCATCATGGCCGGCGTGCTGTGGGGCCTGTGGAGATACAACAGCGGTAGATAACCATGGACCTGTCCACCGTCATCCAGTACTGCCAGAGCGGCGCCACGTGGTTCATACTGCTGGCTGTGTGGTTCGGCGTCAGCGTGGTGTTCTGGCGGTCGGGTGTCCATCGTGAGACCTGGGGCCAGTTTTTCAACTTCATGTTGGGCCTGTCCGGGGTGGTGTTCGGAGTGGGGTTCGGTTTTGCGGTGGTTCAGGATGTGCTGGGCGATCAGTTTCATCTCGACTACACGGTGGCCAGCAT
>JBNGDQ010000201.1:0-2693 GCA_049975285.1 Thermoplasmatota archaeon | reverse complement strand
CTTCATAAAATATTAATGTTTATATTCTATAAAAAAGTATCCTATGAGAATCTGGTGCTGCATATCCACGGAATAAACGTGCAAGGTGAACAATGCTTATATGGCCACGTGCGTTGACCGTTGTACATGGAATTACGGCAGGCTCAGGAAATCGTCCATACGCTTTTCACCTCGCAGGCCTTTGGCGTCCTCGCCACCCAGGGAGATACACAGCCCTATACCACGCTGGTAGCATTTGCCCCCACCAGGGACCAGCAACATATTCTATTCGTCACCAAACGATCCACCACGAAATATACCCATATCACCCAGAATCCCCAGGTAGCCCTCCTCATAGATAACCGTTCAAACCACCCCCGCGATTTCAGTCAAGCCGCCGTAGCCACCCTCCTGGGCAAGGTAACCGAAGTGCCCGAAGAACAGCACACGGAATACCTCAACCAGTACCTGGCCAAGCATCCCCATCTCACCGACTTCGTCCGAGCGCCCTCATCCGCCCTGCTCCTACTCCAGGTGCACAAAATCATTCTCGTCACCCGGTTTCAGCATGTCATCGAATGGGAGATAAATGAGCAGCCTGATACACCCGATTGACCAGCTCGACGCAGACGGGCAGCAGTACGGCGGAAAGGCAGCAGCACTCTCCCAGCTGGTGAACCAGGGCTTTCGCGTGCCCCGGGCAATAGTAATCAGCCGCCAGGCATACGAGAGCTATGTGGATACCACGGGGATGCGAGGACGCATCATGGTAGAGTTGAGCCGAAAGCCATTCGCAGACATGCGATGGGAGGAACTATGGGATGCCTCACTCCGCATCCGAAACATGTTCACTCGGACGCCCATACCCGCAAACCTGCGAGGTGCCTTGCACGCAGCACTGGAACCCTGGCTATCAGGACCGGTCGTGGTCCGATCATCCGCACCCGGTGAGGATGCAGCGCATCAATCCTTCGCCGGCCTGCATGACTCCTTCGTCGGCGTTACTGGTGTAGACGCTGTATTGGACCATGTCAAACTGGTATGGGCGTCTCTCTGGTCCGATGCAGCCTTGCTCTACCGGCAGGACATGCAACTGGACGTCGATACCAGTGCCATGGCCGTAGTGATACAAGATTTCATTGCCGGGGAGGTCTCCGGGGTAACCTTCTGCCGTGACCCACTGGATGCATCCCGACAAGTAATTGAGGCTGTTCACGGCCTGAACAAAGGACTCGTCGATGGAGCAGTGGAACCAGATAGATGGCTGATAGACCGCTCAACAGGCGACATCATTGAGCATATCGCACCCGCCCGAAGCGAGGGATTCTTCCTCACCAATAGCGGGATAACCCAACAGGAACTCAGAGCGGCACAGCGAACCACGGCACCTCTCGCCCCAAACGAGGTCCACCATATCATCGAAACAGCGAACCACATCGAACGACTCTTCGCGGCGCCACAAGACGTAGAATGGACACTGAAAGACGGCGAACTCTACATCTTACAATCTCGCCCGATTACCTCCCTCCACACAGACGATGACAGAACCCAGTACCTGGGACTGCGTCGCAGCTACGAAAACCTACAGCAGCTCCTGAAACGAGTGGAAGAAGAACTGCTCCCGACCTTGCAACAAGACATCACCCGCCTGGAAGCAGAAGACGTCACCCGCCTGTCCGATGACGAACTCGCCGAGGTACTGCAAGAACGAGGGACAGTATACGAGCAATGGAATAAGATATATTATGCCGAATTCGTCCCCCTAGCCCACGGAGCCCGATTGTTCGGGCAGGTATACAATGACGTGATGCAGCCCGATGATCCTTATGCATTCACGGCCCTATTAGCAGGGACACATCCGTTGAGCATCCAGCGGAATCACATGCTGCAGCAGATCGCGAAGCGCATCGCAGAAACCGGATGGGAAACAACAGATGAAAACACCGATGAACAACTGGACAACGTGCTCTCCCAGTTTTATGAAACCATCTCCACTGAGGACCGGAAAGAGGTAAAACACCTGATTGAACGGATGGCAGGACAACCCCCCGATCCAACTGACAAAACAGCGAGATTGGAGAAGTTGGAAGCCCAGTTTTTACAGGAGTTCCCCGACCAAAAACAATCATGGGCAGTTGACCTGCTCGGCCTGGCGCGACGGAGCTATCGTCTTAGAGACGATGACAACATATATATGGCCAAGCTCAAACGGCAGGTAACCGCAGCCCGACAAGAGGCACAACAGCGCATAGCCGCAACGGGACGGCAGGTATCCCCGGCCGTGGCAGACAAGGGGCTCATAGCCGGGCTACACGACCCCACCTATCAGCCAGCCGAGACATCTATTCAACAAAAGCAGAAAGCAGCGGCTCCGACGGTGCGACGATACCGGGGTCAACCGGCCAGTGAAGGACTGGTCAGCGGCAGAGCCCATGTGGTTGAAAAGAAACAAGATATCTTTCAATTCGAGAAAGGTGAAATACTGGTATGTGATGCTATCGATCCCACGATGACCGTGGTGGTGCCGCTCGCCAGCGGCATCATCGAGCGACGCGGAGGCATGCTCATCCATGGAGCCATCGTAGCTCGAGAATATGGCATACCCTGCGTCACCGGTATCGCAAATGCCACTGAAATAATCCAAACAGGAGACCACGTCTCGGTCAATGGATTCTCAGGTGTGATAACCGTACATAAACCCAGACCAACAGCTG
>JBNGDQ010000200.1:0-2713 GCA_049975285.1 Thermoplasmatota archaeon | reverse complement strand
TTATCTTGTTAAAAATCTCCCGGGTGATATCCGTAGAGAACTCATTGCGCTTCCGTGCCGGCACATAGTACCGAACGGTGACGTCGATGCCGGACGGCTGGAACTTGAGGCGGGTATGCGGCTCCTTGGAAATCCGGTCGGGGAGATATTCACGCCAGGGCCCCAGTATCTTGTTGACCGCGCTGGCCACGATGCGCTCCGCATTGCCGAGGTCGCTCTCATAGGTGACGGCCACGGTGACCTCGTCCAGGATGTACTGATGCTGCGCCGTGTAATTGACAATCTCGGTTTCAAACAGCCGCAGGTTGGGGATGACCACGATGCGCTCGGAGCGCTCCTCCCCATCGATGGTCCCGCCGATCTCTTTTATGAACATGGAGGTGAGCGACAGATCAGTAATGTCTCCCTTGACTTCGCCGATGCTGATACGGTCGCCGATGAAAAACGGGCGGCGGACCACGATGACCGCCCAGGCCACCATGCTGGTGAGCGGTTGCCGCAGGGCGAAGCCCAGCGCCACGGTCAGTAGACCGGCCACCAGCCCGAGCTCGCTGAGCGAGCCATATTGAATGATGATAAAAATGAGGATGATCAGGAAAATGAACAGGTATTTCACGATTCTGAGGAGCATCATCACATTGGAAATCTGCTGTTTGGTCTTCGCTCGCCGTAGGGATATCTTCTTGATGATGTAGTAGATGATGAACATGATGATGCCGACGACGAGAAGCGCGGAGAATAGTTCCAGCAGCGCCGTAGTCTGTTGTTCTGATATGCTGAGCGGCGCGAATATGTCCTCGGCGAGTGTACCCAGTACCTTGGTAACCTGACTCATCTGTTCCCATCCCATCCTAGTAGAGGCAGTAATATAACCGGGAATACGTATATAAACGTGTCCATTTATTTTATAAGCGGCGCGGCAAAAAACAGAACGTTTAACTATGATGCCGGATTGTATTTTGATGGCAGACGTGGACGCTGTCCGGGCCAGTGGTGTCGGGCTTCCCCCAGGGTCTCTAGTCTATCGGGGGGAAAAGCCAGCTGGCCCCGTCAAGATTACCCTCCTGGATTACGACGCATCTCACCTGGAGGAACGAGAGATACAGCAGGTGGAGGAATGCTTCCCTTTCAAGGATGAGCCCACTATCACCTGGGTGAACATCGATGGGCTCCATGAGGTAGATATCCTAGAAAAAATCGGCCGGCATTTCGACATCCATCCCCTGGTGCTCGAGGACATCATGCACACTGAGCAGCGACCAAAGATGGAGGACTTTGACGACTATATTTTTCTTATCTTCAAGATGTTTTATTACGACCCGACCGCTGACCACCTGAAAACAGAGCAGGTCAGCCTGCTGTTGGGCCCCAACTGGGTGATATCCTTCCAGGAGGAGCCGGGAGATGTATTTGAGCTCATCCGGGAGCGGATACGAAGCGCTAAGGGACGCATCCGTAAAATGGGCGCCGACTACCTGGCCTACGCATTGATGGATGCAGTGGTCGACAATTATTTTCTTGTCCTCGAAAAAATCGGTGAGGCAGTCGAGGACATCGAGGAGGAAGTCGTGGCTGACCCTGACCCGGAGACGTTGCAGCATATTCACCGCCTCAAGCGAGGGCTGATATACCTGCGTAAATCGGTCTGGCCGCTCAGGGAGGTCATCAGCGGACTGGAACGAGTGGAGACAGATCTCATCGATAAACAAACCGGCATCTTTCTCAGAGACGTCTACGATCATACCATACAAGTAATAGACACAGTTGAGACGTTCCGGGACATGGTATCGGGCATGCTGGACGTCTACCTCTCCAGCGTGAGCAACAAGATGAACGAGGTCATGAAGGTGTTGACCGTCATCGCCACTATTTTTATCCCCCTCACGTTCATCGCCGGCATCTATGGCATGAACTTTGCCCATATGCCGGAGCTGGAGTGGCAGTGGAGCTATCCATTCGTCTGGCTGGTCATGGGCTGCGTCGCCATTGTCATGCTCATTTATTTCCGGCGGAAGCAGTGGCTGTAGCGGTATATTTTTAAGGCATTTTCTGTTTCGCAGCCATGACTCAGCACGAGCCGAGAGAAAAACTGTCAGCACAAACGCTTGACCTTGAGCGAGCCCGGCAGTCCCTGATAGAGGAGATAGAAGCGGTGAACTGGTACCAGGAGCGTATCGATGCGACCGACGACGCATCGCTCGCGGACATCCTGGCCCACAACCGTGATGAAGAGAAAGAACATGCAGCCATGCTCATCGAATGGATACGCCGCCATGACGACGCGTTCGATGAGGAGCTCGAAACATACCTCTTTACAAAAGAGGACATAACGCGGCTGGAAGAATAACGAGAAAAGCCTACGGGTAATCGTTACCTGGCTAAGAAAAGCATTTAAATACAATCCTGATTGTATCCCCTAGAGGTGGATAATGAAATTCAGCAAGTTAGAGGGCATGCAGGTGTTTTCGTCAGATGCCAACGTCGTCGGCGAAGTGACCGGGGCAGAGATACGCACCAAAAACTGGGAGATAACCCATTTATGTATCGAGTTATCTGATGAAGCCGTCGTCAAACTCGGCCATAAAAAACCGTTCATCGGCCATATAACGATACATCTCCCTGTCAGTTACATAAAAACAGTTGGCGATGTGGTGACGCTCGACAGAACCCTCCGAGAATTGAAGAAGATACCCTCATCGAAGTGAAATAGGGG